>JAJYEB010000368.1 GCA_021790375.1 Chloroflexota bacterium
TGCCGCTCGCCACTCCCGTGCTCGCGGTGACGGCATTCTTCGGGTTCATCGCGGGCTGGACGGAGTTCTACTTCTCCTGGCAGTTCCTGGACCAGCCCCAGAACTTCACGCTGGCCATGGCGCTGAACGGGATGGTCGGCCAGTACGGCACCACGCCGTGGTCGCAGTTCGCCGCGTTCTCGATCCTCGTCGCGCTGCCGGTGTCGGTCGTGTACATGTTCCTGCAGCGGTACATCGTCTCCGGGCTGGCGATCGGCGGGGTCAAGGGGTAGATCGGCGGGGTCAGGGAATAGGGGCGGCCCGGCGGCCGGCCGGCGATGCCCGGAGGTCGTCCGGACGTTGCCCATCGGCCGGCAGGCGGTCCCCATCGGCCGGCAGGCGGTCCCCATCGGCCGGCAGGCGGTCCCCATCGGCCGGCAGGCGGTCCCCATCGGCCGGCAGGACGTTCGCGTCCTCGTCGAGCGGCGTCATCGAGCGGCGACCCGGACGGGGGGCTGCCTGGCGCGCTCTCCCGGCCGTGCCCGCGAACGGGATCGACGTGGCACCATCTGGCCTCATGACGATCGACACGCCCGCGTGGGTCCGCGACGCGGTCTTCTACCAGGTCTTTCCCGACCGGTTCGCCCGGAGTTCGCGCGTGCCGGCGCCGGGGCCGTTCGAGCCGTGGGCGGCGCCGCCCACGCGGCTCGGCTTCAAGGGCGGGGACCTGCTCGGGATCGCGGAGCACCTCGACGAACTGCAGGACCTGGGGGTCACGGCGCTCTACCTGACCCCCGTGTTCCAGTCGGCGTCCAACCACCGCTATCACGCCTACGACTACCTGGCGGTCGACCCGCTGCTGGGCGGGACCCCGGCGCTTCGCGAGCTGGTCGACGCGTGCCACGCGCGCGGGATGCGGATCGTCCTGGACGGCGTCTTCAATCACGCCGGGCGCGGGTTCTGGGCCTTCCACCACGTCCTCGAGGCCGGCGGCGCGTCGCCCTACCGGGACTGGTTCGTGTTCGACCGGGCCGGGCTCGACGCCGGGCGTCCGGTGCGCGCCTATCCGTCGGCCGATGAGCAGCGCGCCCTCGACGGGGGCGGGTCGGCCGACGAGCACATGGCCGGGGCGGCGTCGCTCCGGGTGCTGGGCTACCAGGCCTGGTGGGACCACCCGGCGCTGCCCAAGTGGAACACGGCGAATCCGCAGGCGCGCGAGTACCTGCTCGGGGTCGCCGAGCACTGGATCCGTTTCGGCATCGACGGCTGGCGGCTCGACGTGCCGGAGGAGATCGACGACCCGGAGTTCTGGCGCGAGTTCCGCCGGCGGGTGCGCGCCATCAACCCCGAGGCGTACCTCGTGGGCGAGATCTGGCACGAGGCGCCCGCCTGGCTGGAGGGTGACCGGTTCGACGCGCTGATGAACTACCCGTTCCTGGAGGCGGTCCTGGGGTTCACCGCCGGGCGCCACCTCGACCGTGCCGTGGTCGCGGGGCAGGCGGAACTGGGGCGAACGGTGATGCCGCTGGACGCGGCGGGCTTCGGGGAGCGGATCCAGCGCGCGCTGAGTGCCTACGACCCGGCGGTGGTGGCGGTGCAGCTCAACCTGCTGGACAGCCACGATACCCCTCGCTTCGTCACCATGGCGGGCGGGGATCGCGCCGCCCTGCGGCTGGCGGTGCTGCTGCAGATGACGCTGCCCGGTGCGCCGTGCGTCTACTACGGGGACGAGGTCGGCATGGAGGGGCGCGCGGACCCGGATTGCCGGCGGGCCTTCCCGGCCGATCCCGCCGCGTGGGATGCATCGCTTCGGACGTTCGTGCAGGCGGCGATCGCGCTGCGGCGCGCGCATCCGGCGCTGCGGGCCGCGGGGTCGTTCCGGACCGTCGCCACACACGGCATGACGCACGTGCATCTCCGGCAGGACGCCGGCGAGCTGTTCGTGGTCGCGGTGAACGCGGGCGAATCGGCGGATCGGGTCGAGGCGAGCGTGCCGGAGGCACGGGGGCGGCGGCTGGTGGTCGAGCCAGTGCCGGGCTGGTCGGACGAGGGGGGCGCCTTGCCGATCGAGGTTGGCGCGGGGCCGGTCGTGCTCGAGGTGCCCGCCCGGGAGGGGCTGGTGCTCCGGGCGGCCGACTGACCCGCCCCTATACTCCGCAGGAGTGGCTGACCTCCCGTTCACGTTCACCAATCCCGCGATCGCATCCCGCCTGGCTCGCCTCGTCGACTGCGACGGGAAGATACCCCGGGCGATCGCCGACCTCGGAGAGATCGCCGGGCGCGACGTGGTGGTGCTCCGCACGGAGGGCAGGCTCAGGGCGGCTCAGCTCCGGGCCCTCCACGCGCACGTGACCGCGTCGGCCGCCGATGGGCGGGAGCTGCCGCCAGGATGCGCGGACGTGGTGGTGAGGTACTGGGGCGAGTCGGGCGCCGTCGCCACTCCCGATCACGCGGCGATGACCGCCGCCGAGCGCCTGCTCCGGCCCGATGGGCGACTGCTGATGGTCATGGACTATGGACGGGACGACGTGGCGCGGCTGCGGCCCGAGGGCGAGACGCCCGAGATCTACCGGGCGCTCCGGGCCCGTGACGCCCAGTACGCCGCGCAGGGCTTCAAGCTGCGGG
>JAJYEB010000016.1:0-2239 GCA_021790375.1 Chloroflexota bacterium
CGCCGCGGAGCTGCCCCGGACGGCCCGCCGCCCGCCACGAGCGCCTCGCGCCCGCGGGGCCCTATGCGCTGGCGCCCTCGGCGAGCGCCTCGTAGTTGTTCTCGTCGACGCCCTTGTCCAGCTGCGCCTGCGTCAGGAGCAGCGGGGGTCGCCTGCCGCGGATGGTCTCCTCGGTGATGATGCACCGGCGGATGTCCGCACGCTCCGGGATCTCGAACATGACGTCCAGCAGCGCCTCCTCGACGATCGACCGGAGCGCCCGGGCGCCCGTCTTGCGCGCCAGCGCCAGCTCGGCCGCGGCCTCGAGCGAGGCGGGCGTGAAGGCCAGTTCGACCTTGTCGAGCGAGAGGAACTTCTGGTACTGCCGCGTGACCGCGTTCTTGGGCTCCTTCGCGACCCGCACCAGGTCGGCCAGTGTGAGCGGGGCGAGGGTGACGATCACCGGCATCCGTCCCACGAACTCGGGGATGAGCCCGAAGCGCAGGAGGTCCTCCGGCATCAGCTTCTCGAGGATCCGCTCGCGCTCGACCTTGGACATGTGCGCCTCGGATCCGAACCCGATCGAACGCCGGCCGACGCGCTCCTCCACGATCTTCTCGAGCCCCTCGAAGGCGCCGCCGCAGATGAACAGGATGTTCGTGGTATCGATCTGGATGAAGTCCTGGTGGGGGTGCTTGCGGCCGCCCTGGGGCGGCACGTTGGCCACCGTCCCTTCCAGGATCTTCAGCAGCGCCTGCTGGACCCCCTCCCCCGACACGTCGCGCGTGATCGAGGGGTTGTCCGCCTTGCGCGCGATCTTGTCGATCTCGTCGATGTAGATGATCCCGCGCTGCGCACGCTGCACGTCGAAGTCGGCGGCCTGGATCAGGCGCAGCAGGATGTTCTCCACGTCCTCGCCGACGTACCCGGCCTCGGTCAGGCTGGTCGCGTCGGCGATGCAGAACGGCACGTCGAGGATCTTCGCCAGCGTCTGCGCGAGGAGCGTCTTGCCGGAGCCGGTCGGACCCACCATCAGCACGTTCGACTTCTGGAGCTCCACGTCGTCGACCTGGTGCCCCGCGTTGACGCGCTTGTAGTGGTTGTACACGGCGACCGAGAGCACGCGCTTGGCGCGCTCCTGGCTGATCACGTACTGGTCCAGCAGCGACTTGATCTGGCTCGGCGCCGGGAGCTTGGCCGGCTGCTGCTTGAGCCGCGGCGTCTCGAGGAGCTCCTCCTCGATGATCTCCTGGCAGAGGTTGATGCACTCGTCGCAGATGTAGACGCCCTGGCCCGCGATGAGCTTGCGGACCTGGTCCTGGCTCTTGCCGCAGAAGCTGCAGCGGTACGGGACCTTGGTGCTCTTGCTGGGAGGCGTGGACATCGCAACTACTCCGTGCGCGGGATGGCCCGCGTCACCGCGACTGCGGTTCCGGGGCGTCGGCCTGAGCGTCTGCCGGGGCGCTCGTCTCCGTCCGTGCAGTGTCGTGTGCCTGCGCGATCAGCGAGTCGCCCCGCACCGCGTAGACCTCGTCGATGATGCCGTAATCCTTCGCCGCCTGTGGCGACATGAAGTAGTCCCGGTCGGTGTCCTTGATGATCTTCTCGATCGGCTGCCCGGTGTGGCGGGCGAGGATCTGGTGGTTGGTGTTGACCAGCTCCTCCATCTCCTTGACCTGGATGAAGACGTCGGGCGTGTTGCCCCGGAACCCGCCGGATCCCTGGTGGATCATGATCCGGCTGTGCGGCAGCGCGTAGCGCTTGCCCTTCTCGCCGGCCGCCAGGAGCACCGCCGCCATGCTGGCGGCCATCCCGACGCACATCGTGCTGACCGGCGCGCGCAGGTACTGCATGGTGTCGTAGATCGCAAGACCGTCGGTGATCACGCCGCCGGGGGAGTTGATGTAGAGGTTGATGTCCTTCTCGGGATCCTCGGACTCGAGGAACAGCAGCTGCGCGATGATCAGGTTGGCGATGTGGTCCTCGATCGCATCGCCCAGGAAGACGATCCGGTCGCGGAGCAGCCGGCTGTAGATGTCGTACGCACGCTCACCGCGGCTCGAGGTCTCGATGACCATCGGCACGAGCATCGCGGTGGTCTCCTGCGCCGCACGCAGCGCGGCGGAGCGGCCCGGAACGGCGACGCGCCTCATGCCTGTCCCTCCGTGACGGCGCCGGCGGCTGCTCCGGCCGGCTCGGCCTCGATCTCGGGAACGCCACCCTCGGGCAGCGCGGCCGTGCCGGCGTCCTCCTCGAGATG
>JAJYEB010000016.1:2249-13010 GCA_021790375.1 Chloroflexota bacterium
GGTCGAGCGCAGGTACGAGCGGCCCCGGGCCGACTCGAAGTACCCGACCAGGCGGGGGTTGTCCGTGTAGCGCGCCCTCGCGCGGGCGATCTCCGCGTCGATCTCCTGCTCGGAGATCTCCAGCCCTTCCTGGTCGGCGATCTTCGAGAGGACCAGGAGCACCTTGACGCGGTGCTCCGCGGGTTCCCGGTACTCGGCATGGAGCGCCGCATCGTCCTTGCCGGTGATGCGCGCGTACTCCTCGTAGGGGATCCCCTGCTCGGCGAGCCGCATGCGCAGCTCGTCGTGCATCACCTCCACCTCCTGCTCGACGAGCAGGTCGGGCACCTCGAGGGTCGCGTTCGCCACCGCGTACTCGATGATCCGGTCCGCAAACTCGTGCCGGGCGTGGTCGCGGGCGTTCGCCTCCAGCCGGGTGCGGATGTCGGCACGCAGCGCCGCCATGTCGGCGAACGAGGCGCCGATCTCCTGGGCGAAGGCGTCGTCCGCGTCGGGCAGCACCTTCTCCCGGATCTCCCGCACGGTCACGTGGAAGTGGGCCGGCTGTCCGGCCAGCGCCGCGTCCGGGTAGTCGTCCGGGAAGGTGACGTCGAAGTCCTTCTCCTCGCCGGTGGAGAGCCCGACCAGGGCCTCCTCGAAGCCGGGGATCATGCGGCCGCCGCCGACCACCATCGGGAAGCGCTCCGCGCTGCCCCCCTCGAACGGCACGCCGTCCCGGGTCCCCTGGAAGGCGATTACGACCCAGTCGTCGGTACGGACGGGACGGTCCTCGACGGCGCGCAGGCTGGCATGCTGGTCGCGCAGCTCGTCGATGACCCGCTCCACCTTCGCGTCGTCGATCTCCTCGATCTCGACGCCGAACGGGTAGCCGGTGTAGTCGCCGATGGTCACCTCGGGGCGCACCGGCACCGAGACCCGGTAGGTCGCGCCCGTGCCCTCCTCGAAGCGGACCCACTCGGGGTCCGGGACCGTCAGGGCGTCGAGGTTGGCCTCCTCCAGCGCGCCGACCATGGTCGCGCTGAAGAGCTGGTCCTTGGCGTCGTCGTAGATGGGGTTGGTCTCGGGGTTGTCGCGCTGGACACCGAGTGCGCGTTCGAGCATCACGCGGGGCGCCTTCCCCGGGCGGAACCCGGGAACGCGCGTACGGCGGCCGAGGCGCCGGATGGACTCGTCGATGGCTTTCTGGAGACGATCCGCGGGCAGCTCGACCTCGAGCACGACGGTGCTGCGGGGTGCAGGGGTAGTGGTCACGTTCATCGTGGCGAAGTATAGGGGGTGGACTCCGGTGCCTGCCCCGGCTCCGCTACGTGAGCAATCGTCGCTCCAGCCGCCGCGAGACGACCGCGAGCCCGATGATTCCCATCACCACCAGGTACGCGACGTCGAGTCCCTGGGCGAGCCCGATCGAGCCGGTGGTCAGCCCCCGCAGCAGGTCCACCCCGTGGTACAGCGGGGTCAGCTGCACCACCAGCTGCAGCGCCGGCGGGTACGCCGTCATGGGGTAGAAGGTCGCGGAGAACAGGAACATCGGAAGCAGCACCAGCTGGAGCTTGTCGAAGTCGGCCCAGCTGCGCACCCACGTCGAGAGGGCCATCCCGGTCGACGCGAACGCGAACCCGATCAGGATCGAGCCGGGGAACGCCAGCAGCCATGCCGGGGACCGGACCAGCCCCAGCACGAGCATCACCGCCATGAACCCGATCGCGTACAGGGTGCCCCGCATGAGCGCCCACGCGATCTCCCCGACCGCCACGTCGGAGATCCCCACCGGGGTGGTCAGGATGGCGTCGTAGGTGTGGGCGTACTTGAGCTTGAAGAACACGTTGGTGGTGCTGTCGTAGATCGCGCCGTTCATCGCCGACGACGCGAGCAGGGCGGGCGCGACGAAGACCTGGTACGGGATGGCGTGTCCGTCGGGCCCGGTCACCGTCCCCACCAGCGCACCGATCCCGAACCCGATGCCCAGCAGGTAGAAGAGCGGCTCGAAGAAGCCGGAGAAGAGCACCATCCAGGTGCGCCGGTACACCAGCAGGTTGCGCTCGACCAGGCGGCCCGACCGGGTGGGTGCCGCCAGCGGCAGGATCCGGGCCAGGGCGTTCACCTCACACCACCAGCCGGCGGCGGAACGAGATCGCGGCCAGGACCCATCCCCCGGCGACGAAGGCCACCAGCGCGGCGACATGACCGGCGGCGCCGGCCGGATCGATCGAGCCCAGCGTCAGCGCCCGGGCCAGCGCGACGCCGTGGTACAGCGGGGTGAGGTACGCGAGCGGCTGGATCACCGCGGGGAGCCGGTCCAGCGGGAAGAACGTGCCGCTCAGCAGGAACAGCGGCGTGATCCCGAACCGGAAGATCACGTTGAAGGCGGAGTCCTGGCGCTGCGTCGCCGAGAAAGCCATGATCGGCGCCGCGAAACCCAGCCCCGTGAGGACCGCGACCGGGAGGGCCAGCAATCCGAGCGGCAGCCGTACCGCGCCGAAGACGATGGCCACGCCCAGGAAAGCCGAGCACACGATCGTGAGTCGCACCACCAGCCACTCCAGCTCGCCCGCCAGCAGGTCCCGCACCGTGAGTGGGGTGGCGAGCATCGCGTCGTAGAGCTTGTCCCAGACGATCTTGCCCATGATCGGGTACGTGGTCTCGAAGGCCGCCGTCTGCATGGCCTGCGCCGCGAGCAGCCCCGGCGCGAGGAACGCGAGGTACGAGACGCCGCCCAGGGCCCCCGCGCCGCCCCGGTTCACGTACCCGCCCAGCCCGATCCCCATCGCGGCCAGGAACAGGACCGGCGAGAGCAGCGAGCCCAGCACCGACCCGTGCCAGACCCGCCGGTACACCATGAGGTTGTGCTCCAAGACGCGCGCGCCGACCGTCATGTCGCCCCCGGCCCTGCTCAGTCGACCAGCGAGCGGCCGGTGAGCCGCAGGAAGACGTCCTCGAGCGAGCTGCGCCGGACCAGCACGCTCTCGGGCCGGACGCCGCGCGCCCGCACGCCCTCCGCCGCCGCCTCCCCGTCCTCCGCGTACAGCAGCACGCGATCGGGCAGCCACTCCACGCGGTCCCCCAGCCCGTCCAGCCGGCCGTCCAGCGACTCCTGCACCCCCGGTGCGAACCGCAGCTCGGCCACCTCGC
Organism: Chloroflexota bacterium; assembly: GCA_021790375.1. Classification (GTDB taxonomy): domain Bacteria; phylum Chloroflexota; class Limnocylindria; order Limnocylindrales; family CSP1-4; genus JAJYNJ01. Next base: position 5,379 of record JAJYEB010000016.1, read on the forward strand.
GGCTCGAATGCCGCTCGATCAGGTCCCTGGGGGACCCCTCCGCCACGATCCGCGCCTTGTCCATCACCACCAGCCGGTCGCAGAGCTGTTCCGCCTCGTCCATGTAGTGGGTCGTGAGGACCAGCGTCACGCCGCGCTGCTTCAGGCGGTACAGGCGGTCCCAGAGCAGATGCCGTGCCTGGGGATCCAGACCGGTGGTGGGCTCGTCGAGCAGCAGGAGGTCGGGCTCGTTGATCAGCGATCGGGCGATGGTGAGCCGTCGCTTCATGCCGCCCGACAGCGGCTCCACCCGGTCGCCGGCCCGGTCCCCGAGCTGGACGAAGTCGAGCAGCTCGTCCGCCCGTCGCAGTGCCTCGCGGCGGCTGAGGTCGAAGTAGCGGCCGTAGATCAGCAGGTTCTCGCGGACCGTCAGCTCCATGTCGAGGCTGTCCGCCTGCGGCACCACGCCCAGGCGCGCGCGGATCCGCGGACCGTCCCTGCGCGGGTCGAGCCCGAGCACCCGCAGCGAGCCCGAGGTGACGGGAGAGACGCAGCCGATCATCCGCATCGCCGAGGTCTTGCCCGCCCCGTTGGGCCCGAGGAAGCCGAACGCCTCGCCGGGGGCCACGTCGAAATCGATGGCGTCGACCGCGGTGAACGACCCGAACCGCTTGGTGAGCGCACGGGCCTCGATGAGCGGCGGTCGCGCCGGCGCGCCGGCGGACGGCACGACGGCCGCGTGGGCGTCGAGGTGGGACATGAGACGCCGATGGTACGCCGCGCGGGCGGCTCGACGCGATGCTCTCCGCTCGCTGCGGCCCGCTCGAGCCCGGGGCTATGCCCTGGGACGCGCGGTCAGGTACAGGCTCAGGGCACCAACCCCCGCGACCGCGGCGAAGAGGATGATCCCGATGATCCCGGCGCTCACGCCGCCACGCACCAGGACCCAGGCGAGAAACAGCGCGACGATCGGACCGAGGAACAGCTCGGGCCGGTCGCCGACGAGAAAGTCGTACCAGAAGGCGCCGAATGCCCGGACGTAGCGCATGGCCTACTCCTTCGCCACGGCGGCCGCAGGAACGCGGCGTGCGATGAGCATCGCCCGCACGGCCCAGACCCCGGCCAGGCTGAACGCGAGGTAGGCGGCCAGCAGGACGAGCAGCACGGCATCGCTGCCGGGCCAGGCGATCCCCACCCCCTCGCCCGCCCAGAACGTGCCGAAGGTGACGAGCATGAGTCCGACTGCGTACTTCAGGCCGTTCTCCGGCACCCGGGCGAGCGGCCGGTGCAGCGCGGCACCCACGGACAGCACGAGCACGCCGGCCACCGCCGCGCCGAGCGCCGCCGGCCCAAGCTGCCCGGCCGAGGCGCCGAACGTGACGACGATGAACGCCACCTCGAGCCCCTCGAGCAGCACGCCCTTGAACGCCACCGTGAAGCTGATCCAGTCCATGCCCCGGGCCGGGACCGGCGGTTCCTCCGTGAGCTCCGCGATCTGGCGCTGGTAGATCGACGCCTCGTCGTGCTTCGCCTTCGCCCCCGCCGCGCGAAGCATCGCCTTGCACAGCCACTGGAGCCCGTAGATCAGGAGGAACGTGCCGACGACGAGGCGCAGGATCCCGATCGGAACGAGCACGACGATGGCGGTGCCGAACACGCCGACGATGACGGCCAGGGCGAGCGTGGCGGCGCCCACTCCGATCAGCGTGGAGCGCCACTGGCGGGTGACGCCGACCGCAAGCACGATGGTGAGGGCCTCCACGAACTCCACCACCGAGGCCAGGAAAGCCGGCACCGCGGCCACGAGCGTCTGCATCAATCCACTCACTTCGGGACTGTGAACTCTTCGAGGACCAGCTCTGCTGGTAGGCGAGGTCGGGGTCGAACCGACACGCCGCTCACGCGGCACCGGCTCCTAAGGCCGGCGCGTCTGCCATTCCGCCACTCGCCCACGGGCAAGTCTATCGGACGCCCGAGGCGGGGCGTGGCCGAGGATCAGGAGCGTTGGACCTCGTCCGGGCGTCCACCGGTCCGATCCGGCTCCGCCGCGAACAGGCGCTCCGCTGCCCGCTTCGCGCCGCGGGAGGCAAGCGGCGCGCTCACCGTGTCGAACAGGTGCCAGAACGTCTCGCTGCCCGTGCGGTGCTCGCCCTTCCGGCCCTTCGTGCCGGCGCGGTTCTGCTCCAGCCAGTCGGCGAACCCGCGCTCGAGCGCGGCCCGGACGTCGCCGCTCCCGGCGCCCACCCGCTCCACGATCCGCTCCACCTCGTCGGGCAGGAGCGACGCGACGGTGGCCGGCTTCGAGCGCCGGATCAGCCCGGCAAACCGCCGGGTGGCCCGCCTGGGACCGCCCGCGGCCAGGAAGACCGCGCTGCCCGCAAGCGCCGCCACGCGTGCCGGGTTGCGGCGGATCTTGGCGGGGATGTCCACGGCCGAGCGCACCGCGAGCTCGAGTTCGTCGGCCTCGGCGACGAGCCGCTCGCGCGCCTGCGCTACGTCCTGCCGAGCCCGGCGCGTCGTTTCTGCCATTCGGCCTCCAGCCATTCCTTCGTCTGCATTGCGGTCTCGTAGGACTCCTTCGGCCAGAGCCGCCGGAACCGCGCCGACGGGTCGACCCCGGCCCGCAGCATCCAGGCCGGCATCAGCGCGATCCAGGCCAGCAGCCCGACGGCGATTCCGATCGCCACCGCGCCGTGCCAGCTGAATGTCAGGCCTGCCCAGCCCCACCCGATCAGCCCACCGGCGATGGCGCCCAGGACGAGCCCGGCGACCGCGCCACCCGGACCGCCGACCCGCCCGAGCGAGATGAGCCCGATCACGCCCAGCACGATCGCGAGGGCCACGATGCCCACCACCACCGGCGCCCAGGCCGGATCGAGGTGGGGCAGGGCACCGGACCGCAGCTGGGTCCCCGCCTGTTCGGCCGCGCGGCGGGCGAGGTTGGTGCCGAGGACCACCGCCACGACGACGCCCAGCGCCACGCCCCAGCCGAGTGGCGTGACGACCGCGCGGCGCGGCGCGCCGACGAGCCCCAGCGCCGCGGCCACGATCAGGGCGATCGAACCCAGCGCGCCGAGCGCCACGCCCCATCCGATCGACCCGAACAGCCACTCGCCGAGGAACAGCGTCCCGCCGACGGCGAGCAGCAGCGACAGGAAGAACGCCACCGCCAGGATCACGCCGGCCAGCGCGGCGATGACCTTGATCTCGGCGAGGATCCCGTCGAGCTCCGCCTTGAGCAGGTCAACGTGCGCCCGGGCCAGGTTCATCGCCGCGTCGCGCGTGCGCCCGAATTGCTCCCGAACGCCGGGCGCCGGGCGCGGGGGCTCACCCGCGGGCGGTGGACCGCCGGGGCCGGGTGCTGCTGGATCCTGCGGACGGTCGGTGGTCAGCGGACTTCCCCCTGGCTGCGATGTCCCATGCACCCGCTGAGCGGGCGCGGCCGGAATGCGCGTGGCGCGGCCGCTCGCTCACGACAGCATACCGCGCGGTCACCAGCGCGAACCGCCCGCCACGGATCCCCGAGCCCCGGAGACGAAGAACGGGCGGCGGAAATCCGCCGCCCGTCCTCAGAGCGTCGCGAAGTGCCCCGACCCGCCGGGGCCGGCCGGAGCGGCCTCGCGACCCGGTCCGGGTGCTCGACTAGAAGTCGCCCATCCCGCCACCGGGCGGCATGGCCGGGGCGGCACCCTTCGGCTCGGGCTTGTCGGTCACCATCGCCTCGGTGGTCAGGACCATCGCCGCGATGGAGGCCGCGTTCTCGACCGCCGAGCGCGTCACCTTGGCCGGGTCCACGATGCCGAGCGTCAGCATGTCCGCGTACTGGCCGCTGATCACGTCGTACCCGAGGTTCAGGTTGCCCGCCTCGGCCTGCTTGCGGCGGACCGTCTCGAGCACCACGGAGCCGTTGAGGCCGGCATTGCGCGCGATGATCTTCAGCGGCTCCTCGAGCGCGATCCGCACCACCTCGGCACCGATCTTCGCGTCGCCCTCCAGGCCCAGGCCGTCGATCACCGAGGCCGCGTTGATCAGCACCACGCCGCCGCCGGGAACGATCCCCTCCTCGACCGCCGCGCGGGTCGCCGAGAGCGCGTCCTCGACGCGGTGCTTCTTCTCCTTGAGCTCGACCTCCGTGCCGGCGCCGACCTTGATGATCGCCACGCCGCCGGAGAGCTTGGCCAGGCGCTCCTGGAGCTTCTCCTTGTCGTAGTCCGAGGTGGTCTCCTCGATCTGCGCCTTGATCTGCTTGACCCGCGCGTCGATGTCCTTCTGGGCACCGCGACCCTCGACGATGGTCGTCTCGTCCTTGGTCGCCACCACGCGGCGGGCCCGGCCGAGATCGCTGACCTGGGTGGTATCGAGCTTCTTGCCGAGCTCCTCGCTGATCACCTGGCCGCCGGTGAGCACGGCGATGTCGCGCAGCATCTCCTTGCGGCGATCACCGAACCCGGGCGCCTTCACGGCCAGCACGTTGAGGATGCCGCGCAGCTTGTTCACCACGAGCGTCGCGAGCGCCTCGCCGTCGACGTCCTCGGCGACGATCACGAGCTCCTTCTTGCCCAGCTGCAGGACCTTCTCGAGGACCGGCACGATGTCCGCGATCGCGGAGATCTTCTTGTCCGTGATCAGGATGTAGGGATCGTCCAGCGCGGCCTCCATCCGGGTCGTGTCGGTCACGAAGTACCCGGAGATGTAGCCGCGGTCGAACTGCATGCCCTCGACGTACTCGGTCTCGAAGGCGAGCGTCTTCGATTCCTCGACCGTGATGACGCCGTCCTTGCCGACCTTGTCCATGACCTCGGCGATCAGGTTGCCGATCTCCTCGTCGGCGGCGCTGACGGTGGCGACCTGGGCCACCTCGTCGTGGCCGCGGACCGGGGTGGCCACCTTCTTCACGGCCTCCGCGACGGCGGCCGCGGCCTTCTCGATGCCGATCTTCATCTGCATCGGGTTCGCGCCTGCCGCGACGTTCTTCAGGCCGTCGTTGACGATCGCCTGCGCCAGGACGGTCGCGGTGGTGGTGCCATCGCCGGCCACGTCCTCCGTCTTGGTCGCGGCCTCCTTGAGCAGCTGCGCGCCCATGTTCTCGAACGGATCGTCGAGCTCGATGTCGCGCGCCACGGTCACACCGTCGTGGGTGACGGTGGGGGCACCGAACTTCTTGTCCAGGGCGACGTTGCGGCCCTTGGGCCCCAGGGTCGTCTTCACGGCGTCCGCGAGCTGGTCGATCCCGTGCTTCAGCGACCGCCGTGCTTCCTCGTCGTAGGCGATGAGCTTTGCCATGGCCTCCTCGTTGTCCTCTCTGTGGCACGGCGGATCGATCGACCGGCGCCGTGGCGGGTGTCCGGGCTCCCCGCGTGGGTGCTCCGCGCGTGGTTAGCACTCTCAGGGTCAGATTGCTAACACATGTGGGGCCGGGCGTCAAGGTCGTGCCCGGCCGCCGGCAGGTCGTGCCCGGTCGCAGGCAGGTCGTCAGGGCACGCTGGCGGTTCGAGTGCGCGCCGCCTGCGCCCCTGCGCGAGCGTCTCCGGGGCGGGCGCGCCGAGCCCGATCGCGCAACCTGCGCTAGCCTCCGATCCATGGCGCCCCCTGCTCCCCACCGGGTCGTGATCCTCGCTGTCGGCAGCGAGCTGACCACCGGCGAGACCCGCGACACCAACGGCGGCGACCTTGCGGCCGACCTGAGCCGCATGGGAGTGCAGGTGGTCCGCCTGACGCTGCTCCCGGACGACCTGCGGTCGGTCGCGGCCGCGTTTCGCGACGCGATCGCAGAGGCCGACCTGGTGGTGAGCACCGGCGGGCTGGGCCCCACCCCCGACGACCTCACGCGCGAGGCGCTGGCCGAGGCGCTGGGCGAGCCGGTGCGTGTCGACGCCGGCCTGGAGCGCTGGCTCACGCAGCTCTTCGAGCGGCGGGGAATGCGCATGCCGGAAGCGAACCTGAAGCAGGCCTGGCTGATCCCCGGGGCCGAGCCGCTGCTCAACGACCACGGCACCGCCCCCGGCTGGTGGGTGGAGCGCGGCGGGACCGTCATCGTGACGCTGCCCGGCCCGCCACGCGAGCTCCGGCCGATGTGGACGACGACCGTGCTGCCGCGGCTCAGCGCACGGGGGCTCGGGACCGAGGTCGCGGTGCGCACCCTCCGCCTCACCGGCATCGGCGAGTCGTACGTGGTGGAGGCGCTGGGCGAGGAACTGCTGCGGGCAGCGAACCCGGTGGTCGCGACCTACGCGCGGCCCGACGCCGTCGACGTGCGTATCACCGCTCGCCCGGAGCCCGGCACCCGGGACCTGCCGGGTCGTTCCGCGGCGGAGCTGCTCGATGGCGCCCAGGAGCGCATCGAGAAGGCCCTGGGAGATCACGTGTTCGCGCACGACGACGAGACGTGGCCGGACGCGCTCGGCCGCCGGCTGGGGACTCGGCGGGTGGCCACGTGGGAACGAGGCACGGGCGGCACGCTGGCCGCGCTGCTGGCCGGGGCGCCGTGGTTTGCGCACGGGGAGGTGGTAGGCGCGGATTCCCCGAAGGCCCCGGACGGGCCGCGAGCCACCGATGGGACCGACGGCACCGGCGGCCCGGGAGATCGTGACGGCACCGGCGGCCCGGGAGATCGTGACGGCACCGGCGGCCCGGGAGATCGTGACGGCACCGGCGCCCCGGGAGACCGGGACCTGTTGGCCATCGCGCACTCGATCCGCCGCCACACGGGGGCAAGGGCCGCGGTGGCGGTCGATGCCGCGCTGCAGGGCGGCGACACGCAGGTGCGCATCGCCGTCGACGTCGACGGCGCCTCCCGGGGCGAGGCGAGGACGGTGTTCCTGGGCGGCGAGCAGGGCCGGCGACGGGCCGCCCTCGCGGCCTGCGCGGCGCTCTGGGAGGCGCTGGCTCGGGAGGAGGCCCGCGAGGCCGCAGACCGCGGCGCCGAAGACCTCGGCGTCGACGGCCGCCCGGGCTAGCTGATCGTCAGCACCGGTGCCGACCGGGCCGCCCGCACGCTCATGCGCGCCGCGACCGTCCGGGCAAGCGCACGCATCGCATCCGCCGCGGGGCCACCGTCCCGCTGGGCAACGGCCGGGACACCGGCATCGCCGCCCTGGCGGACTCGCACGTCCAGGGGGATCCCCCCGAAGTACTCGAGATCGTTCTGCTCTGCGAAGCGCTCCCCGCCGCCACGTCCGAAGATCTCCGTGGCCTCTCCGCAGTGCGGACAGACGAACGCCGTCATGTTCTCGACGATGCCCATGACGGGCACGCTCAGCCGCCGGAACATCGCCAGCGCCTTGGTCACATCGAGCAGGGACACGTCCTGCGGCGTCGTCACCAGCACGGCGCCGCTGATCGGGACCGCCTGGGCCAGGGTGAGCTGCGCGTCGGAGGTGCCCGGCGGCAGGTCCACGACCAGGTAGTCGAGGTCGCCCCACTCCACGTCCCGGAGGAACTGCTGGATCGCCCCGCCGACCAGCGGACCGCGCCAGACGATCGGCTGCCCCTCGGGCACGAAGAACTGGATCGAGATCACCTTCACCCCGTACCGCTCGAGCGGCACGATCTTGTTGTCCGGGCTGGCGACCGGCTGCCCCTCCACGCCCAGCATCAGCGGGATGTTGGGCCCGGTGATGTCGGCGTCGATCAGCCCGACGCTGGCTCCGTCCT
>JAJYEB010000369.1:0-1029 GCA_021790375.1 Chloroflexota bacterium
AGTGGCCCGCAAGCTGATCTTCAGCTGGCTCGGCAACCCGGGCGTCGGGGGCCTGCACGCCATCCGCCGGCGGATCGAATCGGCCGACCCCGCACCGCTGGAGGTCGAGGAGTACAGCCATTTCGGGATGGTGTGCCGGTACGTGGCCGGGGCCTCGAACCTCCCCTTCTTCCCGCTGCGCTCGTACTACGAGACCGACCTGCCCGTGGCCAACCCGCTGATCCGGCCGATCCGCTCGCCCTACGGCGACGAGACGGTGTACGCGGTGCCGCCGCTCCGGCCCGACGTGACGATCGTGCACGCGCAGCGCGCCGACGCCTCCGGTGACACCCAGGTCTGGGGGCTCCTGGGCTGCCAGAAGGAGGCCGCGTTTGCCGCCGAGCGGTTGATCGTGGTGGTGGAGGAGCTGGTCGACGAGCCGGTCATCCGGGCCGACCCGAACCGGACCATCATCCCGGGCCTGCTGGTCGACGCGGTGGTGGTCGAGCCGTTCGGGGCGCACCCGTCCTACGCGCAGGGCTACTACGACCGCGACAACCGCTTCTACATCGACTGGGAGGCGATCAGCCGGGACCCGGCGGCGCTCGACGCATGGCTCGACGAGTGGGTGTACGGCGTGTCGGACCGTGCCGAGTACATGGCGAAGCTCGGCCAGGAGCGCATCGCGTCACTGCGGCCCGGCAGCGCGCCGTCGCAGCCGGTCGACTACGGAGCCTACCGATGAGCGAGCCAACCACGGGCCGGCCGGCTGCCACGCCGGGCCTGTCGGGCACCGCCGCGGACCAGGCGGCCGTCCCCGCGTTCAGCAAGTCCGAGATGATGATCGCCGCCGCCGCGCGCGAGCTGGCCGGCCAGCGTGTCTGCTTCGTGGGCGTGGGCCTGCCCAACATCGCGGTGAACCTCGCCAAGCGCACGGTCGCGCCGGCCCTCGAGCTGGTGTACGAGGCGGGCGTCTTCGGGGCCGAGCCGGCCCGCCTCCCGCTGTCGATCGGCGACCCCACCATCGTCACCGGCTCCACCGCGGTCATG
>JAJYEB010000369.1:1039-2595 GCA_021790375.1 Chloroflexota bacterium
TTCCTGGGCGCCGCGCAGATCGACCGGTACGGCAACATCAACACGACCGTGATCGGCGACGACTACGCGCATCCCAAGACGCGCCTGCCGGGATCGGGCGGAGCCTGCGAGATCGCGATCAACGCCCGCAACGTCTTCGTGATCATGCGCCAGTCGAAGCGCTCGTTCGTGGACCGGATCGACTTCCGGACGTCGCCCGGCAACCTCGGCGGCCCGGACGGGGCGCGGATCCGCCGGGAGGGCGGCTGGAACGGGCGCGGGCCGTCGGTGGTCGTGACCGACCTCGGCATCTTCCATTTCGACGACGCGACCGGCGAGATGCGCCTCGACTCGCTCCACCCGGGCGCCACGCTCGAGCAGGTGCGCGATGCCATGGGCTGGGAGCCTCGGGTGGCCGACCTGCTGGCGACGACGCCGGCCCCGACGCTGGAGGAGCTGCGGCTGATCCGCAACGAGCTCGACCCGCAGGGGATCTACACGAAGTAGCGCGCCCCGCGCATGGCCCCCGGTCCCTGGTCGGTGGGCCCCAGTCGAGCGACCGTCCAGAAGGCCGAGTGCTGGTCCGCGGCGGCCTGCGGCATGACCGACTCGGTCTGTCCCAGCTGCTGCTCCGGACCGCTTGATGTTCGGGTCATTCGGCCCTTGTGTTGTGGTCAACGCGGCGAAGCATCAGCGCGCACACGGGGGGCTCTGACACGCGGTCTGCTGCCCACGGCCGCCCGAGACCGCGCCGAGCCACTGGCGAGACCGACCCGCCGAGAGCGTCGCGCCCCGGGAGGTGGGTCTATGCGTCGCAGACTGCTCTTGATTCCCGTCCTGGTGGTGGCCCTCGCCACCCTCAGCGCCCCGGCGGTGTTCGCGGCGGCGCCGTGGAGCAACTCTTGGACGAACGAGCCGGGCGGCCCGCTCATGCTGACCGGCATCTGCTCGTTCGACATCACCGTGAACTACGTCAGCTCCGGCACGTATACGGAGTGGGACAACGCGGACGGCTCGGGCATGGCGCTCCTGCACTCCTCAGAGCAGGACACGTTCACGGCCAACGGCACGTCCCTGACCGGTGACTGGTATACGAACACCGTCCACGTCGCGTGGACCAGCGACGGCCCCACCAAGGTCGTCGTCACCGGCGGCATCGAGGAGATCAACCTGCCCGATGGGAGCCGGTTCTGGAGCGCGGGTCTGGTCAACCACCTGGGACGCCCCGGGGACATCGTGACACCCGACCGCGGGCACTCCGGCAACGTGGCGGCCTTGTGCGCCGCGCTGGCTCTGTAGGCGAGCCGCGGCGCACCTCAACGCGGATGTGGGCCCGGCCGTCGAGAGGAGAGCCGGGCTCACTCCTGTCCGAGACGACCACGTGGACCGACAACACCTGCCAGCGCCCGCGGTGTGCGATCACTGCGAGGCCTGCCCGCCAAGGCCTTCCCGGGTCGAGAGGCGAAACCTTTCCTTCGTACTGATCCGCGCGCACCTCGCCGCATGACTGCCTCGGTCGATCCCCAGCGATGCGCTAGACCGCTTGATCTTCGGGTCGTTTGGCCCTTGTGCTGGGG
>JAJYEB010000370.1 GCA_021790375.1 Chloroflexota bacterium
CACCGAGACCCGCTCCGTGACCGTCGCCTTCACCGGCGTCGACCTGGTCGTGTCGATCAAGGGGTCGCCGGCATGGCTCAAGGTCTGGGTCGACGGGACCGTCGACCCGACACTCGGCAGCGGCGGGCAGACCTTCGCGGTCGGCAAGACGCTCGAGTTCGTGGGCCAGCACAGCGTCGAAGTGCGGACGGGCTCGGCGGGTTCCACCTACTTCACCCTGAACGGGCAGTCGCTGGGTGCGCTGGGTCCCTCGGGTATCCCCCAGACCTGGCTCTTCGCCCCACCGGCCGCGCCGCGACAGACGACCGATCACTGAGCGATGGCCGGCAACGGGGCGTCGCCACCAGCGGACCTCCTCGCTGCCGCGCGGGAACTGGCCGCGCGGCTGCAGGCGCGGTGCGTGCGCGCGGGCCTCACGCTCGCCACGGCCGAATCCTGCACCGGCGGCCTGGTCGGCCACGTGATCACCGAGCAGCCCGGCTCGAGCGCGTACTACCTGGGGGGCGTGGTCGCGTACGCGGACCGGACCAAGGCCGGCCTGCTGGACGTGCCCGAGGCGACGCTGGCCGCGCACGGTGCGGTGTCGGCCCAGGTCGCGGCGGCGATGGCCGAGGGCGTCCTGCGCCGCTGCGGGGCGGACCTGGCGGTCGCGGTGACCGGCATCGCGGGCCCCGAGGGCGGCAGCGAGGCGAAGCCCGTCGGGCTCACGTACGTCGCCATCGCCGGCGTGGCCGGAACCGAGGTCCGCAGGCATCTCTGGCACGGCGACCGGGTGGCCAACAAGGTCGAGAGCGCGGAGGCGGCGCTTCGACTGGTGCTCGAGCGGCTGGGGGAGGGGACCGGCGGGTGACCCGCTCGGCTGCCGACGTCGGGCGGGGACTGGCGCCGGCGCGCACGGCGCGAGCGATCCGCCCCGGCGAGCGTATTCATGTGCTCGGCGCGGGTGGCGCCGGGGCGTCGGCGGCCGCGATCCTCGCGGCGCGGGCAGGCGCGTCGGTCACCGCGTGCGATCGCTCGGCCGACTCGCCGTATGTTCCGGCGGTCGAGGCGGCGGGGGTCACGGTGCTGGAGGGCCACGCGGCCGCCCACGTGGCCGCGGCCCGCGGGGCCACCGCGGAGCGTGGTGGCGTGCCCGAGACCGGTACCCCATCCGCGTCCGGGAGTGCCGCGCCCGCGATCGGAGTGTCCGCGAGTGCCGGTCCCGCGAGTGCCGTGCCCGTGAGCTCCGCGCCCACGAGCTCCGCGCCTGCGATCGAAGCGCCTGCGAGTGCGGCGCCCACACCAGCGCCAGCCGGCACACCGACCGTCGATCGGCTGGCCGTCACGAAGGCGCTGACCGCGATCGACCCCGACAACCCGGAGCTGCAGGCGGCACGCGCGCTGGGGATCCCGATCGAGCCGTGGCAGCAGGTGGTGGCGGATGCGGCGGCGACCCGCGGCGCCCGCCTGGTGGGCGTGGCGGGCACGCACGGAAAGTCCACCAGCACGGGCTGGCTGGTGGACCTGCTGGCCCGTGCCGGTCGCGACCCGAGCGCGTTCGTGGGGGCGCTCCTCCCCGGCGGCGCCGGCGGCGAGCCGCCGTCCACCGCCCGGTGGGGCGAGGGGCCCGAATTCATCGTGGAGGCCGACGAGTACGCCGGCAACTTCGACCCGTACCGGCCTGCGCTGGCGATCCTCCTCAACGCCGAGTGGGACCACCCCGACGTGTTCGCCGACGAGGATGCCGTGCTGGACGCGTTCGAGGCGTGGATCCGGCACGCGGACGGGCGGGGGGGCCCGCCGGTCCTGGTCGTGAACCGCGGGGATCCCGGGGCGGACCGGGTGGCCGCGAGGCTGTCGGACTGGCGCGGACGAATGGTGGCCGTGGCGCTGGCCGACCCGGCAGTCGACACGCCGGACGAGGCCGCTCCGCTCGTGTCGCTGTCGGCTCGCCTGTGCGCCGGCGGGGGGACCGCGCTCGGCGCCTGCAGGGCGGTTGCCGGGCGCGTCCTGGCCGCCGATCCCGGCGGCACCACGCTCGAGATCGCGGGCCTGGACTCCCTCGGCGGCGTGCTCTCCCCGGGCCGCGAGGCGCCGGCCCCGGGTCCGCCCATGCGCGCCCACATCGCGCTGCCGGGCCGGCACAACGCGCAGGACGCCCTCTGCGTCGCGGCCGCTGCCGCCGTCCTCGGCGTGCCCGTCCCGGCCATCGTCGCAGGGCTGGCGGCGTTCCGCGGCGTCGGCCGGCGCCTGGAGCTCAAGGGCGAGCCGCGCGGCGTGGCGATCCTCGACGACTACGCGCACCACCCCACGGCCATCGCCGTGACCCTGGCGGCGGTTCGGCAGCGCTACCCCGGCCGGCGGCTGTGGGCGGTGTACGAGCCGCTCACCTACCACCGGACGGCCGCGCTCCTGGATCGCTTCGCCGACGTGCTCGCCGGCGGGGCCGACGAGGTGGCGATCGCCGAGATCTGGGCGGGCCGCGACCCGGACACGACCATCGCCTCGGCGGAGGCCCTGGCGGCGGAGATCCGCGCCCGCGGTTTGGCACCGGCCGCGGCGCCGGGCACCGTCGACCAGACGGCCGACTGGCTGGCGACCCGCGTGCG
>JAJYEB010000017.1 GCA_021790375.1 Chloroflexota bacterium
CGCCGGTGCCCGACCTTTACCGGATCCTGCAGGTCGACCCTGAGGCCGAGCCCGAGGTGATCCGCGCGGCGTACCTGTGCCTGGCAAAGAAGTACCACCCCGACAGGGGCGGCGGCACCGGTGAGCAGATGGTCGCCTTGAACTCGGCGTGGGCCGTGCTCGGCAATACCGAGAAGCGAGCTGCCTACCACCGATCGCAGTCCGCGCCGGCGGGGTCCTCGGTCACACCGCCGACCCGGACCGACCAGGGCGAGGCGAAGGCGGTGTATGCGCGGCCAGGGCCCGCCCACACCGTCGGCTCGACCGGCACGACGCTCGATTTCGGCCGGTATGCGGGCTGGACGCTCGATGCCCTCGCACGCGCCGACCCCGACTACCTCGAGTGGCTGGCCCGGGCGCCGATCGGGATGCGCTATCGCGCCGAGATCCACGCGCTCCTGGCCGCCCGCCGGCCCACGGCGGCCGGTGCCCCCGGGCAGGGTCGTGGACGGACGCAGCCCTCGTCACCCCAGGGGCGCACCCACGGGCGTAGGCTGCCCTGGCATGCTCGGCCGTGGGCTGATCGCTGACGACCCGGCGCGTGCCGGCGAGACACGGGGGCCATGCGGGGAAGTACGTCGAGAGAGACGCCGACAAGATCAGGCGGCAACAACCCCGGCCGCCTGACAGCCGCCCTGGCCTCGCGGCTCCACCTCGCCGCGTCAGGCAGCGCCCGCGTGGCGTCGACGGTCCATGCGGTGAGAGCGCCGGAGCGGCGTCGGAACCGAGGCACGGTGCAGACGCAATGACTGTTCCGTCGTCGGGTCATTTCCACTGGCGTCGCAAAGGAGTCATATCGGCCGATCGGGCCGGAGGGAGCGAGCACATGCATCGAGTCAGCGTCGTGATCCCCGCGCTCAACTACCTCCAGATTCAGTTCAGAATTTTCACCAGGTGAGGGCCAAGGTCGGGATCGACCGGTCGCGCCCGGCATGAGCGCAACCGTCTCGTCTGTGCGCGCTGGCTCGCGTGCGCGTGTATGGCGCGCTGGTGGTGGCATCGGACTGACGCCCCGACAACCGCCGCTCGGTTATGCGCGCACTGTCAGCGACGCGCGGCACGCCCCTGCAAGGGACCGCAGCTTTGCCAGCGATCCGGTGGCGTTCGCCGCCCGGTCGCGACGGTGGCCCACGATCGGCGGCTACCAGCGCTGGTGAACCAGCGGCTTGACGCGCTCCGCGTAGAGGCGGGCGATCCGTTCCATGGCCTCGGCCGGCAGCGGGGCGAGGTCTGCGGCGGCAGCATTCGCGCGGGCCTGCTCCGGTGTCTTCGCGCCCGGGATGGCGGCCGTCACCGCATCGGACATGAGGATCCAGCGCAGCGTCATCTGGGCCAGGGTGGCACTGGCCGGGACGAGCGCGCGGAGCTCGTCCACGAGCGCGAGGCCCGTCTCGTAATCGACTCCGGCGAACGTCTCGCCCACGTCGAACGCCTCGCCGTGCCGGTTGAACCGGCGGTGGTCCGATCCGTCGAAGACCGTCTCCCTGGTCAGCTTGCCGGTGAGGAGTCCGGATGCGAGGGGGACCCGGGCGAGCACGCCGACGTCGCGACGGGCCGCCTCGGCCAGGAAGCGTTCCGCCGGGCGCTGGCGGACGATGTTGTAGATGATCTGCACCGAGGCGACCCCCGGGAACTCGATCGCCTTGAGCCCCTCCTCGACGCGCTCCACGCTCACGCCGTAGCTGGCGATCGCACCGGCCGACACGAGGTCATCGAGCGCCCCGAAGATCTCCGGGCGGTAGTAGACGGCCGTCGGGAGGCAGTGGAGCTGCACCAGGTCCAGGCGGTCGACCCCCAGGTTGTCGCGGCTCCGGTCGACCCAGCCGCGGAACGCCTCCGGACTGTACTGCGCCAGGTCCAGCGGCACGCGACGGCCCATCTTCGTGGCCACGAAGAGCGACTCGCCGCTCCGCTCCCGGAGGAACTGCCCGATCAGGCGCTCGCTCCGGCCGTCTCCGTAGACGTCCGCGGTGTCGAAGAGCGTCACGCCCGCATCGGCGGCCGCGTGGAGTGCACGAAGGCTGCTGGCATCGTCCACGGTGCCCCAGTCACCACCGATCGCCCACGCGCCGAAGCCGATCGCGCCGACCATGCGCCGGGTCTTGCCGAGCCGCCGGTACTCCACGTTCCGTATCCTCCCGGGTGACGATCGAGGCAAGGATAGGGCGGCGGACGCCCCAGGCGTGCGAAAGGAACGGGAGTATGGATCTCGCCTTCGAACCGGCGCGGACGGCGCTGGTGGTGATCGACCTGCAGCGGGGCATCGTGGACGCCCCCACGAGCCCACGCCCCGCGAGCGACGTGGTGGCCCGGGTGGCGGCCATCGCCGATGCCCTGCGCGGCGCCGGCGGGACCGTGGTCCTCGTGCACGTCACGCCCTCGGAGGACGGCAGGGATGCCCTGCGCCCCATCACGGACGCGCCGGCCTGGCGTCCAGGGCCGCGTTCGCCCGACTGGGCGCAGCTGGTGCCGGAGCTCGGGCCCCTGCCCGGCGACATCCTGATCACCAAGCGCCAGTGGGGCGCGTTCTACGGCACCGAGCTCGACCTGCAGCTCCGACGGCGCGGGATCGGGACCCTGCTGCTGGCGGGGATCTCGACCAACGTCGGCGTCGAGAGCACCGCGCGGGACGCCTATGAGCGGGGGTACCAGCAGGTCTTCGTCGAGGACGCGATGGCCGCCCGGGATGCGACCGAGCACGAGCACACGGTGCGGACCGTGTTCCCGCGGATCGGCCGGGTCCGCTCGACCGCCGACGTGCTGGCTGCGCTGGGAGCCGGCACGAAACAGGATTGACGCCGCGCCGGGACCGGGTGTCCGGCGTGCGCGGCGCTAGGCCGGCGGCGGGTAGAGGACGTCCAGCAGCGCGTTCACGAGGATGTCCGGATCGACGTGATCGGAGTTGGTCGTGACCGCGATCGAGACCCCGGTGCCGGGAAAGTAGCGCATCGACGTGTGGTAGCCGGAGAGCGACCCGTCGTGGCCCCACGACCCCTGGCCGCTCAGGCTGCGCCGCTGGACGCCCAGCCCGTACGGCAGCCGTGGATGGAACGCGGCGGTCAGGCCGAAGTCCAGCATCTGCGCGAGCTCCGGAGGTGGCAGGACCCGGCCCCGGTACAGGTACAGCGCCCAGCGAGCCAGGTCGTCGGCAGTGGTGACGAGGGAACCCGCGGCGCCCAGGGACGTGCCGAGCGAGGTGAACGGCAGGTGCGGTGTGCCGTCGGAGAGGTCCTTCACCGCCCACGTCGCATAGCTCGTGTACTCGTACCCGTGGGCGATGGTGCCGCTGATCGGCTCCTCGCTCTGGAGGAACGTGTGGGTCAGGCGGAGCGGCACGAAGAACCGCTGCCGCAGGAGCGTGGCGAGGGTCTGTCCCGTGGCGCGTTCCACGATCTGGCCGGCCAGGATGTAGTTGGAGTTCGAGTAGGACCAGCCCTGGCCCGGTGCGAAGAGCGGGTGCCCGACGTAGGCGAGCACCTGGTCGGGCGTCCAGGCCTCCCGAGGGTGGGCGCTCAGTGCGTCGAGCAGTGCCTGGTGGTTGAACGCGTCGTTCACGCCGCTGGTGTGGTCGAGAAGCTCGCGGATGGTGATGCCGGTGTCGTACGGAAGGCCGGGCAGCCAGCGGCTGATCGGGTCGTCGAGCCCGAGCACGCCCTGGCCCGCGAGCTGCAGCACCAGGGCGGCCACGAACGTCTTGGTGACGCTGCCGGCGTCGAGCAGCGTCAGGTTGCCCATGGCCTGGTGGGCTGCGAGGTCGCCGAAGCCGGCATGGCCCAGCCAGGCGGAGCCGTCCGGGTACCGGATGACGGCCTGCAGGCCCGGTAGATGGTTCTCGCTCCGGAGACGCGCCAGCGCGGCAGTGAGCCGGGCGGTGATCGCCGGCGTGAAGCGCGGCGGCGAGGTCGCCGCGACCACGAACGACCGATCGGGCGACCGGGGCGCGAGACCAGCCGGGCTGGAGCCGGGGGTGGCCGACGCCCCGGATGGAAGCGCTCCGCCGGCGAGGAGCAGCGCGACCGCCAGCCCCAGCAGGCGAGGTGCGGCCGTCATGGCGTGACTGCCGCCGATGGTGACGGCCCGGGCGAGCCGGGCGGCGCGGCCCCGCCGGAGGCATCCACCGCGTCGAGCAGGGCAGCCACGAGCGCGTCGGGGTTCGTGGTGTCGTCGTTCACCAGCACCACGATGGTCAGGCCCGTGGCGGGGAAGTACCGCATCGCGGCGTGGTACCCGGAGAGCAGGCCCGAGTGGCCCCACGACGCCTGCCCGCGGAACGTGACTTCCTGCACGCCGAGCCCGTACGGCCACCGGGGGTGCAGGCCGCGGGTGAGCCCGAAATCGAGCATCTCACCGAGCGCCGGGGCGGGGAGCACCCGCCCGCCGTAGAGCGCCTGGGCCCAGCGCGACAGGTCGCCGGCGGTGGAGACCACGGCACCTGCGGTGCCCAGGGCGGTCGCGAGCGAGGTGAAGGGCAGGTACGGCGAGCCGTCGGAGAGCGCCGTCAGCGCCCAGGTGGTGTTGGCCGGCGCGTCGTATCCGAGTGCCGTGGGGCCGGGCACCGGCTCCTCGCCCTGCAGGAAGGTGTGCGACATGCCGAGGGGATCCAGGAACCGCTGCCGGATCAGGGTCCCGACGCTCTGTCCGGTTGCCTTCTGGAGGATCTGGCCCAGCAGGAGGTAGTTGGCGTTGGAGTAGTACCAGCCCCTGCCCGGCGCGAAATGCGGTCTCCCCACGTACCGCAGGACCCGGGCCGGCGTCCAGGCCACCCGCGGGCGCGCACCCAGCGCGTCGAGCAGGCTGGTGTGGGCGAACGGATCGTCGATCCCGCTGGTGTGGTCCAGCAGCTCACGGATGGTGGCGCCGCTGTTGCCCGCGGCACCCGGCAGCCAGCGGCTCAGCGGATCCGACAGTCCGAGCACGCCCTGGTCGACCAGCTGCAGCGTGAGGGCGGCGACGAAGGTCTTGGTGATGCTGCCCACGTCGAACAGGGTCGTGGTGCTCACGGGCTGGCGAGTCGCCAGGTCGGCGAACCCGGCGTGGCCGTTCCAGGTCCAGCCGTCCGGGTACCCCACCGCCGCCTGCACGCCGGGCAGGTGGTCGACCGACCGGATCCGCAGCAGCGCCGCGGACAGTCGCGCGGCGACCGCAGCGGCCGGGGCCGCACTCCCGCCGGATCCGGGCGATGCCGTGGCCGATCCGCCGGCGGCAACCGCACCGCCGCCGATGCCGGAGGTCGACGCACGCGCGCCGGTCGTGGCAGGGTTGGAGGCGATGGCGGGCTCGGAGGGTGCCGCGCCGCAGGCGAGCACCGCCACGGCCAGCACGGCCGACAGCAGGGCGGTGGCCCGGGGGCGAGGCCCGCGACCGCGACGCGACGCGGGTCGCGCCGGTTGCGCTGCGGGCGGTCGAGGACGCATGTCCCCGCCGCCTCGCGCGTTCAGTGAACCAGGCGGCAGCTCAGCGGCCCGTCACAGCGCGATGACGTGGGCGAAGTCGATGAGCAGCCAGACCAGGGCCATGATCACGGCGACGGCGCCCGCGAACGTGCCGATCCGCCGGAGGTCCTGCGCCACGTACACGTACTCGTTCGCGGCGCGCTGTGCCAGCAGTCCGCTCGGCTTTCCGTTGGCGCGCGCCTGCGGACGCGTGGGGGCGGAGCGCGGCTCCATAGCCGCGACGGCGGGCGCGACGGGGGCCGTGGCGACCGCCGCGGGGCTTTCCGCCGGGGTGGAGGCGCGCTGGGTCGGAGTGGCGGCGCGCTGTGCAGGGACCGGGCCCTGGGGCCGCTGGCGCCTGGTTGACCGCGTGGCGCGCGAGCGCTTGCTCATGGCGCGGAGGGACCTCGTGCAATCGGATCGGCGGGGCGGAGGGACGCCGCCCGGGCGGCAAGGATAGCATCCCGGCTCGGAGGGCCGTGACGCACAAGGTGGCACGACCGGGTGCCACGGTGTGCCCGTGATCGACGTCCCGACGCCAGCTCCGGTCGAAGACCCGGCCGCCCCGGGTGCTGCGCCCATGGCCGCCGCGGCGACTGCGCTGCTGCGGGACCTGGACGGGGCCCAGCGTCGGGCGGTCGCGCACGGGGAGGGGCCGCTACTGGTCGTCGCGGGAGCGGGCACCGGCAAGACCCGCGTCATCACGCGCCGGATCGCCTGGCTCATCGCGACGCGCCGGGCGCGCCCGTCCGAGATCCTGGCCCTCACGTTCACGGACCGCGCGGCGGACGAGATGCAGGCCCGGGTCGACGAGCTGGTGCCGTACGGTTACGTGGACACCGCGATCCATACCTTCCACGCCTTCGGCGACCGCCTGGTCCGCGAGTTCGCCTTCGAGCTCGGGCTCCCCTCGGACCCGCGCGTGCTCACCCGCGCCGAGACCGTCGTCTTCCTGCGCGAGCGGCTGTTCGAGCTCGGTCTCGAGCGGTACCGGCCGCTGGGCGACCCCACGCGCTTCCTGGACGCGCTGGCCGGGCTCTTCAGCCGGGCCAAGGACGAGGACGTGGACCCGGCCACCTACCTCGCCCACGCGGAGGCCATGTCCACCGCCGCGCGAATCGTGCTGGATGCGATCTCGGCAGGGGGATCGGCGTCCGACCAGGCGGCCCCGGCGGCCCGGGCGGCGCTCGAGGAGGCCGAGGGCCACCTCGAGGTGGCACGGGCCTACGGACGCTACCAGGAGATGCTCGCCGCGGCCGGCTGCCTCGACTTCGGGGACCAGGTGCACCTGGCCCTGCGCCTGCTGCGCGACCATCCGGCCGCGCGCGAGCGGCTGCGGCGGAGGTTCCGGTACGTTCTCGTCGACGAGTTCCAGGACACCAACCGATCGCAGCTCGAGCTGCTGGCGCTGCTGACCGGCACGCGCGGCAACCTGACTGTGGTCGGCGATGACGACCAGGCGATCTACGCGTTCCGCGGCGCGGCGGTGCGCAACATCCTCGAGTTCCGGGAGCGCTTCTCGGCCCGCGTCGTGGTGCTGCGCCGCAACCACCGGTCCCGCGCGCCCATCCTGGACGCCGCCCGCCGCCTGGTCCGCCACAACGACCCGCTGCGCCTCGAGGTTCGGGAGGGGATCGACAAGCGACTGGTGGCCGTGCGCCGGGCCCGGCGACCGCAGCCGGTCCTGCATCGCGCGTTCGCCACGGCGGGTGACGAGGCGGAATTCGTGGCCGAGGAGATCGCGCGACGCCTGCGGGGCGGCGTCCGGCCGGGCGAGATGGCGGTGCTTGTGCGCACCAACGCGGACGCCGATCCCGTGCTGCGGGCGCTCAACCTCCACGGCGTCCCGTGGCGCTTCAGCGGCGCGTCCCGCCTGTACGCCCGCCCGCACGTGCGAAGGCTGCTGGCCTTCCTGCGGGCCGTTGCGAACCCCGACTCGACCGTCGACGTCTACGCGCTCGCCACCGCTGACCCGTACGGCCTGGGCGGCCTCGAGCTGACCCGGCTCGTCGATTCGGCGCGGCGCACCAACCGGTCGCTGTGGGCGCTGCTGCAGGA
The DNA here is from genome assembly GCA_021790375.1 of Chloroflexota bacterium. Classification (GTDB taxonomy): domain Bacteria; phylum Chloroflexota; class Limnocylindria; order Limnocylindrales; family CSP1-4; genus JAJYNJ01. Next base: position 7,530 of record JAJYEB010000017.1, read on the forward strand.
GGCCGCCGCCGGCCGGACCCCGGGACCGTCGGAGGAGGGCCGGTCGGGGATCCGGCGGCTGGTCGAGGATCTGACCTCGGCGGTCGCGCTGTCCCACGAGCGTCCGGCCGGGGAGGTCCTCTACGACTTCCTGCGCCGATCCGGCACCCTTGCGGCCCTGGCGTCGGCTGGACCGGAGGTCGAGCAGGCGGTGCTCGACGTGGCCCGCTTCTTCGAGGTCGTGCGCCGGCAGTCGGACCTGCTGCCGGACCCGCGGGTCCCGTTCCTCGTGCCGCACCTGCGCACGCTCGCGGAGGCCGGGGACGACCCCGGAGTCTCTCCGGGCGACGATCCTGACGCCGTCTCCGTGCTGACCGTGCACAAGGCGAAGGGGCTCGAGTTCCGCACGGTCTTCGTGGCCGGCCTGTCCGACGGCCGCTTCCCGATGCGCGCCCGCCGCGAGGCGCTTGCGCTTCCGGGCGGGCTGGATGCGTCATCGGATCTCGAGACCGCGGACGACCTCGCCGAGGAGCGGCGCCTGTGTTACGTGGCCATGACCCGGGCACGCGACGAGCTGATCCTCACCAGCGCCGCCGACACGGGCGGCCGGCGGGTTCGCCAGGTGTCGCCGTTCGTCGCAGAGGCGCTCGACCAGCCGCCCGCCGTCGTCGAGATCACCCGGGATGCCCGCACGCTGGAGCGCCAGCGGGCGGCCGACCCGGTGCCCACGGCTCCTCCGTCCCCCGGCGTACCGGGTGGGAGCCTCAGCTTCACGCAGGTCGACGACTACCTGTCCTGCCCCGCCAGGTACCGGTATCGCCACCTTCTGCGGCTGCCCAGCCCGCCGCACCATGCGATCACGTATGGGATCGCGCTGCACGAGGCCGTCGCGGCCTTCGGACGCAGCCAGCTGCAGGGCCGGCCGCTGTCGGCGGACGGGCTGCTCGAGGTGTTCGCCCGGGCGTGGTCCGGCCAGGGCTTTCTCTCCAGGGAGCACGAGGAGGCGCGACTCCGGGCCGGCCGTGCGGCGATCGTCCGGTTCCGCGACGGTGCGCTCGCGTCGCCCCTGCGCCCCCTCGCGATCGAGGAACCGTTCACCGTCACGCTCGACGGGATGCGCCTGCAGGGCCGGTTCGACCGGGTCGACGAGGGGCCCGAGGGCGTCGTGATCACGGACTTCAAGTCGAGCGACGTGCGGGGCGAGGGCCGCGCGCGCGAACGAGCCCGCGACTCGCTCCAGCTCGCGCTCTATGCGCTGGCCTGGCAGGCTCGGGAGCGGGCCCTGCCGGCGCTCACGCAGCTTGCCTTCCTCGATTCCGGGATCACCGGTTGGGTTGCGCCCGATCCCGCGAGGCTGGCCCGGGCGGCCGCAAAGATGCGCGGCGCCGCGGACGGCATCCGCGGCGGCGAGTTCGCGGCCCGGCCCGACCCCGTTGCCTGCCGGTTCTGCCCGTTCCGCGAGATCTGTCCGTCGAGCGCCGCGTGACGGCATGCGGACCCCATGCTCCCGTCGCGTCTCCGCCGCCCCCGTGGCCGGCGTGCGGGTAGACTCGATCCGCCCGTCGCGGCCGCGGCCGTGCGGAGGACCTTTCGACCGCACCTCTCGCACAGGAGCAGCTGGTGGAGCACCGCGACCGCATCGCCGCCATCGCGCTGATCGCACTCGCGCTGGTCTGCTGGGTCGCCGTGGGCATCGTGCTCGTGCGCGTCTCGCCGGTGGGACAGGCCGGCGTGCAGGTCGCGGGTGCCGTGCTGATCGGCGTGGCCTGCGGGGTGACGGCGGTGCCACTCGCCTGGCTGGCCGTCTTCGGCCGGCACCGGCGGATCGCGTATCGCGGCGACTGGATGCGCGCCGTGCGCCGCGGCGCGTGGGTGGCCCTGGTGGTCGCGCTCCTGGTGGCGCTCCGGACCCAGCACGCCTTCAGCATGCCGATCGCCCTGTTCGTGGTGGTGATGGTCGCGTTCGTGGAGGTGAGCCTCAGCGTGCAGCGCTGAACGGCCGCCCGCGCACGGAGGGCCGGGCCCGAGGTACGGCTACAATCCGCGGGCGTCCCGCCGGACCGTGGCGCGGAAACCGGCGGCGTCCATGGCGCGAGGACCTCGAAATGGCTGATCGCTCGACGGCCAATCCCTCCTGTGGGCCGATCGGCCGGGACAACGGCTGGGAACGCGACTACGCCGCGCCGGCCGACTTCGACCTCCCGATGTACGTGGGGATGCCCACCTTCTCGAAGCTTCCGTACGTCCCGGACCCCGCCGCCCTCGGGCGGCGACGGGCGGACGTGGCGATCGTGGGTGCACCGTTCGACGACGCGGTCAGCCACCGGCCGGGGGCGCGGTTCGGGCCGCGCGCGATCCGCGAGGCAACCTACACCACAGGCTCGCTGCACTCGCTGCAGCTGGACGTGGAACCGTTCGAAGTGCTCGACGTGGTCGATGCCGGCGACGCCAACATCGTGCCGGCGTGGCTCGACCGCGGCCACGCCATGATCTACCGCAAGGTTCGCGAGGTCGCCGCGACCGGTGCGATACCGATCGTCCTGGGCGGCGACCACTCGATCACCTGGCCGTCTGCCACCGCGATCTCGGAGCTGCGCGCGCCCGGATCGATCGGCATCGTCCATTTCGACGCACACGCGGACACCGCGCCGGACGACTGGGGGGTGCTGGCGGGGCACGGGACGCCCATGCGGCGACTGATCGAGTCGGGAGCCGTCAGCGGCCGCAACTTCGTGCAGGTCGGCCTGCGCGGGTACTGGCCCGGCGCGGAGGTCTTCGCGTGGATGCGGGAGCAGCAGATGCGCTGGCACCGCATGCGCGAGATCGAGGAGCGGGGGGCAGACGCCGTCATCGACGAGGCGATCGCGGAGGCGCTCGACGGGCCGGACGCGATCTACCTGTCGATCGACATCGACGTGATCGACCCGGGCATGGCTCCCGGCACGGGCACCCCCGAGCCGGGCGGCCTGCTCACGCGCGAGCTCCTTCGCGCGATCCGGCGGATCGTGGGTCAGGTCACCCTGGCGGGCATGGACGTCGTGGAGGTGGCACCGCCGTACGACCACGCGGAGGTCACCGCGATGGCGGCGCACCGTTGCGCCCTCGAGGCGATCAGTGCCCTGGCCATTCGGAAGCGGGGCGGCACCGAGGTCCGGTTCACGTCGCCGCGCTGATCCTTCCGGGACGCGCCGTTCCCGCCCGAACCCGGGACGCGGACCGGACTACGATTCGAGCGAGCCCAGTTCATGGAGGCCAGCCGGTGCAACTTGCAGTCACGCGCCCCACGGAACCGCACGCCGTCACAAAGGCCCGGATCGCCGCCGCGGTCGAGGCGGCGCGGGACGAGATCCTGGACCTGTCGCATCGGATCCACGCGAACCCCGAACCCGCGTTCGAGGAGCACAAGGCGGCGGGCTGGGTGGCGGAGACGATCGCGCGGCACGGGTACGTGGTGCAGCATCCGGCCGGGCGGCTGGCCACGGCGGTGCGCGGCACGCTGCGGGGCGGCGCGGGGCCGGGCGGGCGGGTCGGGATCCTGGCCGAGTACGACGCCCTGCCGGGGATCGGTCACGCGTGCGGCCACAACACGATGGCGGCCAGCGGCGTGGGTGCCGCGATCGGGCTGGCGGCGGTCGCGGACGAGCTCGCCGGCGAGGTGGTGTTCCTGGGCACGCCCGCCGAGGAGCGCGGGTCCGGCAAGCAGTTCATGCTCGACGACGGGCTCTTCGACGGCGTGGACGCCGCGCTCCTCTTCCATCCCAGCGACATGACCGAGGTCGAGGCGCGGCTGCTGGCCAGCGAGGACGTGGACGTGACGTTCCACGGTCGTGCGTCGCACGCCGCCTCGGAACCCTGGGAGGGTCGCAACGCGCTCGATGCCCTGATCCTGCTCTTCAACGCCGTGGGGCTGTGGCGCCAGCAGCTCCGACCGGAGTCCCGCGTTCACGGGATCATCCTGGAAGGGGGCTCGGCCGCGAACATCATCCCCGATCGCGGCGTCGCCCGGTTCATGGTGCGCTCGCCCGATCAGGCCTACTTCGAGGGCATGCGCCGGCACTTCCGCGAGCTGTGCGAGGCCGCCTCGCTGGCCACCGGGTGTGCGGTGGACGTGGAGTTCTCCGGTCGGTCGGACACGATGCGGCACAACCACGTGCTGGGTGCCCGGTACCTGGCGAACATGCAGCCGTACGGGCTGCACGACGACCCGCCGAGCGACAACCTGGGCAGTTCGGACATGGGGAACGTCAGCCAGGTTCTCCCCACGATCCATCCGTCGCTGGCGATCTGCGACCGCGGCGTTCCCGGGCATTCGATCGAGTTCCGCGAGGCGGCCCGCAGCGCGCGCGCCGACGAGGTCACGCTGATCGCGGCCACGGTGGCGGCCCAGGTGGCGTGCGAGCTGCTGACGGATCCCGCCCTGGTCGCCGCGGCATGGCGCGAGTTTCGCGGGGCCGGTGCGTGAGCGTCGGCGACGTCCTGGCGCGCTGGTACGACCTCGACCTGGCCGACGACCCGGGCGACCTGGACCTCTACCGGGCCCTGGCCGCCCGCGCCGGCGGCCCGGTGATCGAGCTTGCGGCGGGCACCGGGCGGATCGCCGTCCCGCTGGCAGCCAGCGGGCTCGAGGTGGTCGGGGTCGACAACGATCCGGCGATGCTTGCCCGGGCCCACGCCCGCTGGGAGGCCGAGCGCCACGCCCGTCGCGTCCGGCGCGGCGGCCGCCTGCGTCTCGTGCAGGCCGACCTGTTCGAGGTGCCGACGGAACCCCGGTTCGGCCTCGCGATCCTGGCCCTGAACACCTGCTTCCTGCTGGGCGACGCGCTCCGCCAGCAGGCCGCGCTGACGGTGATGGCGCGCCATCTTCGGCGTGGCGGGCTGGCCGTGATCGACGCGTGGCTGCCAGCCGTGGAGGATCTCGCCGTCTACGACGGGCGGCTGGTCCTCGAGTGGGTGCGCGACGACCCGGAAACCGGGCAGCGGGTGGTCAAGCTCGCCAGCGCTTCCTACGATCCGGCCACCCGCCGGCTGGAGCTCACCTCGATCTTCGAGGCCTCACCACCGGCCGGCGGACCGGTGACGCGCCACCTTCGCCGCGATGTGCTCCACCTGACGAGCGCGGCCGAGCTGGTGCGCGCGGTGGCCGACGCCGGGCTGGTCGTGGAGGAGATCGGCGGCGACCACGACCTGTCGCCGTTCGGGCCGGGTTCGCCACGCGTGGTGCTGGTGGCGGGCTTGGTATAGTCGCCATCGTGCCCACCGACCAGATCCGCCTGCTCGTCGTCGAGGACGTTCCCCAGGTGGCGCAGTACGTGCGAGGGCTCGTGAGTGGCAGCCCGCGGGTGAAGCTGCTCGACATCCTCCACGACGGTCGGTCCGTCGCCGACCAGGTGGTCCAGCAGCGCC
>JAJYEB010000371.1 GCA_021790375.1 Chloroflexota bacterium
CCGGGAGCTCGCCCCGGGCGCGGCGGAACGCGACGAGCAGGAGCACTACGAGCGGCGCCTCTTCGACGCGATGGCCGGACTGGGCCTGACGGGTGCCCCGTTCCCCGAGTCGATCGGCGGCGGCGGCCTCCCGTACCGCGCGTGGACGCTGGTGATGGAGGAGCTGGGGGCCGTCGACATGGCGATGGCCGTGTCGCTGAGCGTGCACGTCCTGTCGCAGGCGCCCGTGGTCCGATGGGGCACGCCGGAGCAGCACGAGCGCTGGCTCGCGCCGATGCTGCGCGGCGAGCGCATGGGCGCCTTCGCGCTGACCGAGCCCGACGCCGGGTCGGACGCGGCGGCCATCCGACTGCGGGCGACGCGGATCGGGCCGGCGGATGACCCCACGGCCTATCGCCTGGACGGCACCAAGATCTGGATCAGCAACGCGCCCGAGGCCGAGCACTACCTCGTCTTCGCCACGCTCGACCCGGACGCGGGTCCCCCGGCGATCACCGCCTTCCTGGTCGAGAAGGGAACCCCGGGGTTCGAGTTCGGGCGCAAGGAGCGCAAGCTCGGGATCCGCGCGAACCCGGCCTCCGAGCTCGTGTTCCACGCTGCCGAGGTGCCCGCGGCGAACCGGCTGGGCCGGGAGGGCGAGGGGTACCGGATCGCGCTGTCCTCGCTCGGTGATGGGAGGATCTCGATCGCGGCCGCCTGCACGGGGATCGCGCGGGCCGCGCTGGAGGCGGCCGCGCGGTACTGTGCCGAGCGGCGGGCATTCGGCGGCCCGCTCACGGAGCAGCAGGGCGTGCGGTTCATGCTCGCGGAGATGGCGCAGCAGGTGGCCGCGGCGCGGGCGCTCACGCGTGCGGCCGCGGAGGCGAAGGACCGCGGCGAGTCGATCGCCGAGGCGTCATCGCTCGCGAAATGGACCGCGTCGGACGCGGCGATGCGGGTGGCGAGCGATGCGGTGCAGCTCTTCGGCGCGGCCGGGTACAGCCGCGAGAACCCGGTCGAGCGGTACCTCCGGGACGCCAAGGGCGCGCAGATCTACGAGGGCACCAACCAGATCCACCGGCTGATCGTGGCCGAGCAGCTGTTTCGGGGCCTCGGACTCGGCGGCTGAACGCGGGAGAGCCGCCGGAGACGCCATGGCGCGCCCTGTCCGGGGGAGCGCCGCCGGGGACGCCGCCGGGTGCGTCCGCATCGTGCGCAGGGCCCGTCACGGGCGCCCTGCGGGCCGCGTCGGACGCGCTAGCATGCCCCGATGGACCGCCAGCCGTTACCGCCGGACGGGCCGTCCGGCCGCGTGTTCGTCGTCTCCGCCATGCGCACGCCCATCGGCCGGTTCGCCGGCAGCCTCGCGGACGTGCCCGCCACCGTGCTCGGCGGGATCGCCATCCGCGCCGCCGTCGAGCGCGCGGGAGTCTCTCCCGAGTCGGTCGAGGAGGTGCTGATGGGGCAGGTGCTCCAGGCCGGCGCGGGGCAGGCGCCTGCACGCCAGGCGGCATTGAAGGCCGGCCTGCCCGATGGCACCAGCGCCACCACCATCAACCGCGTCTGCGGCTCCGGCATGAAGTCGATCATGCTGGCGGCGGCCGAGATCCGGGCGGGCGACGCCGAGGTCGTGGTGGCGGGCGGCATGGAGAGCATGAACCAGGCCCCGTACCTGCTCCCGAAGGCGCGCTTCGGTTACCGCCTGGGGACCGGCGAGATCCTCGACGCGACGGTGTCCGATGGCCTGTGGTGCTCGATCGAGGCGTGTCACATGGGGACGCACGCCGAGCGGGTCGCGGCGCACTCGGGTGTCAGCCGCGCGGACCAGGACCGGTTCGCCCTGGAGAGCCACCGGAAGGCGATCGCCGCCATCGACGCGGGGCGCTTCGACGAGGAGCTGGTCCCGGTGCCGATCCGGCGGGGACGCGAGGAGGCGCTCTTCACGACCGACGAGGCGCCCCGGCGCGACACGACCCTGGAGGCGCTCGCGCGGCTGCGGCCCGCCTTCGACCTGCCGACCGGAGAGGACGCCCCGGCGGACGGCGTGGGCTCGGTCACCGCCGGGAACGCGCCGGGCATCACCGACGGCGCGGCCGCCACCGTGGTCGCCAGCGAGCGGGCGGTCGAACGGTACGGGCTGACCCCGCTGGCGCGCATCGTCGGCTACGCACAGGCCGAGGTCCAGCCGAAGTGGCTCTTCCTTGCCCCCGTCGCCGGCGTCCGACGCCTGCTGGATCGCGTGGAGCTCCCGATCGAGGCGTTCGACCTGGTCGAGATCAACGAGGCGTTCGCGGCCCAGGTCCTGGCGGACGGGCGCGAGCTGGGCTTCGACTGGGCGAAGGTGAACGTCAACGGCGGGGCCATCGCGCTCGGGCACCCGATCGGCGCCAGCGGCGCCCGCATCGTCGCGACGCTGCTGCACGAGCTCCGTCGGCGCGCCGGCCGATACGGACTGGCGACCCTCTGCCTGGGCGGCGGGGGCTCGGTCGCGATGGCGTTCGAGCGGGTCTGAGGGGCCGGCGACGGCACCGGGCGTGCGCCGTTGGCACCGGCAGGCCGGCCGTCGCGGCCGCAACGGGCGGCCCCCGGT
>JAJYEB010000372.1 GCA_021790375.1 Chloroflexota bacterium
CCGGAACCAGGAACCGTTGGGCCTGCTGGCGCGCGAGGGCATCGGGTACGCGGCCGTCGAGGGGTCGCAGCCGAGCAGGAACTCCACGCCGGCGTCCAGTGCGCGCCTGACGCCCGGTGCGCGTCGTTCGGCCGGGATGGCCGCCAGCCCGAGCACGACCTTCGTGGCTCCCCACGCGCACGGGAGATGCTCGTTGGCCGCGCAGCGGAACCCCGGACCCGACGTGGCCGGCCGGCGGGCGGCGCCGCTCCCCTCCCCCGTGATCACCGCCACCTGCCAGTCGATCGATCGGACGACCCGCGGGTCGTCCAGCCAGCCGAACCCGATCAGTGCCCGGAGCAGGTTGCCGTTCAGGCAGTGGATGGCGGTCGAGGGCGGCGGCTGTGCAGCGGTGCGGACCGAGGACGCTCCGAAGCCGCCGAGCGCCGTCTGCGAGTGCGAGAGGACGTACTCGCAGGCCGAGGCCACCCGGGCGTCCCTCCCGTCGGCGCCCATCTGACCCAGGAAGATCAGCTGCCAGACCGTGCCCGTGTACTTGGGCGCGTAGCCGGGGCCCGGCTTCACCCACCACCCCTGCGGGTCCTGGGCGGCGAGGATCCCGGCAATGGGCTCGCTCCCCATTGCCGCGGCGCGCGCGCTCGCGACCTCGGGATCGTCGGGCGGCAGACCGAGCAGCTGGCGGAGCGCCAGGTGCCGCACGGCCGGCGCGTCACGGTCCAGGAGCCAGGGCACCGGATCGTCCCGCAGCGCGCGCTGCCACCCTTCCATGGCGGTCCCTCCGGCTTGTCAGGACGACTCCGTCCCGGCCTGCTCACCCCGCAGCGCCCGCACGATGGCCCGCTCGACCCGGTCCGGGTCGTCGACCTCGACCACGATCCCGACCAGAGGCTCGTCCCGCAGGCCGATCGCGATGCTCTTGCCGGGGTCGTGCACGTCCCAGAACACGTCACCGTCCGTCCCCCGGAACGTTCCCGTCGACACCAGGCCCGGCACGTGGCCCCCTGGCACCCGGGTCCCCGTGGGACCGTTGTACGCCTCGTCCGGGCGCGGCTGGACCCAGACCACGTGCTCGAGCGGCACGTCCACCCGGTGGCGCATCGCGAGGAAACGGTCGAGGCCCTCGACCTCGATCACCAGGCGCCCCTGCCCGATCGCGACCCGGACCACGCCGACCTCCGCTCTCCCGGCTGGTGGAATCGTGACCCCCTCCCGGCGCGTCCGCAAGGGCCCGACGGCGGGTCGGCGGCGCGCCCGCGTGGAACTCAGCCCGCCCCGTCGCCGACAGGCTTGGCCATCCACCGCGCGATCGGACCGTACCCCGCGCGTTCCTCGAGCAATCCCGTCGGCCGGTACCCGAGGCGGCGGTACAGCGCCTCGTTCCGGACCAGGCCGAGGCGCACCCCCAGCCGCACCTCGTGCAGGCCGCGGTCGACCGCGAGCTGCTCGCACCATGCCATCAGCGCGGCCGCGACACCGCGGCCGCGGAACGCGGGCAGCACGGAGACCCGGCCCACGTAGAGGTAGGCGCAAGGAGATGGCGCCCCGCCATCGCGCCGTCCCGCGCCGGGCGCGGCGTCGTATGGCGCCCCGCCATCGCCCCGTCCCGGGCCGGGCGCCGCATCGTCCTGCCGCACGGCCCAGCGTGCGCATCCCACCGCCTCTCCGTCGACCGACGCGACCACCGCACCCGAACGAGCCGGGGCGGCCGGGTGCGTCGCGTCCGGCGCCGCAGCCGGCCTCGCAGTCGGGTCCGTCGCGTCCGGCGCCGCAGCCGGCCTCGCAGCCGGCGTCGCGGCCGGGTGCGGACCCCGCGACCCCACCCCCGCCGGACCCCGCTGCCCCACGCCCCCCTCGAGATGCGACCGCACCGTCTCCAGCGTCTCGCCGAACACGCCGCTCTCGGGAACCAGCACGCCGCGGTACTCCTCGTACGCGGCCAGCGTCAGGGTCAGGACGAGCGCCGCGTCTGCCGCGGTCGCCGCTCGCAGGGCGAGTCCGCTCGCCTGCCCGTGCCCGCTCTCCGCGCGCACGCCCCGCCGGGACGTGCCGGTCGCCGGCGCGTCCCGGAACCTGCCCTGCGCGTTGGATGCCATGCTCCTCCACCGTCACGGACCTGCCCGGCCGCCGGGAAGATGCTAACCGGACCGCTCCGCGCCGACGCCGCGGCGCGCGCGTGGCCGGACCCCCGGACACGGCATGCCGGACACCCCGCACGGCGAATCCAGCCGATCGGCCGGATCCGGGCCGGACACCACATGTTGCGGTCGCTGGGGCCCCGACACCACAACATCTTGTGGTTTCGGGCTTGACAGTGCCTGCCGGCGAGGTAGATTCGCCGTCTGCGGTCGGCCGCTGGAGTGGCGCCCGGAACCGCCTGCCACATCGTCCGAACCGAGGCATGGAGGGAGTCCAGCGATGGCCCGCGCGACCGGATCCGCCAGCTCGAACACCGTGGAGCATACCCGGGCCAAGGGTCCCGGGGGGATCCGCTTCGAGCGCCGCTGGACACGGCCCGGCGTCCACCCGTACGACGAGGTGGC
>JAJYEB010000373.1 GCA_021790375.1 Chloroflexota bacterium
GAACTCCACGGACGGAGCGTCGCCGAGCGGGCGCGCGCGCTGACGGCCATCGCGCACCCCGACTTCCGCGAGGACCTGGACTGCATGGCCCACCGGCGCCGCTTCCTGTAGCGACGCTTCCTCAAGCCACGCGACGCCCACAGCGTCGATCCCGCGCCCGCGGGATCGGGGGCGCGGTCAGGCCGAGGGCGGCGGCGCGAAGAGCCGGGCCTGTTCCACCAGGAACGCGATCCGGTCGTCCACCAGCCGGTGCAGGCTGCCCTCGGTGTAGCGGCCGCCGCGCCCGCGACGCCCCGCCGGGAGGCCCGTCAGCAGCTCCAGTGCCTCGTCCACGTTGCTCACCGCCCAGACGTGGAACGTGCCCGCCCGCACCGCCTCGAGCACGTCCTCATCGAGCATGCAGTTGCGGACGTTCGTCTCCGGCAGGATCACCCCCTGGTCACCCGTGAGACCTCCGATCCGGCAGGCGTGGAAGAACCCCTCGATCTTCTCGTTGACGCCGCCCACCGGCTGGGCGGATCCGTGCTGGTCCATGGAGCCGGTCACCGCTATTCCCTGCCGCACCGGGACCCCGGCCAGGCTCGAGAGCAGCGCGCAGACCTCCGCCAGCGACGCGGAGTCGCCCTCGATGGACTCGTACGACTGCTCGACCGCGACGGAGGCGCGGATCGTGAGCGGACGGTCCCGCCCGTAGCGCTCGGCCAGGAACGCCGAGCCGATCAGGAAGCCCTTGGAGTGCACCCGCCCGCTCATCTCCGTCTCGCGGTCCACGTGGACGACCTCGCCGTGCCCCACCCCGGTCGTGGCGGTGATGCGGATGGGCTGTCCGAAGCCGTGGTCGCCGGTGCTCAGCACGGCCAGGCCGTTGACCTGTCCCACGGTCGCGCCGGTGGTCTCGATGCGCAGCGTGCCTTCCGCCATGAGACGCCGGATCCGGTCCTCCGTCAGGCCGGCCCGGTCCGCCCGCGACCGGACCGCGCGATCCACGTCCTCGCCGAGCACGAGGTCGTGACCTGCCTCGCCCGCCCAGTAGCTTGCCTCGGTGACGACGTCGACGATCTCCGAGAAGCGCGTCGAGAGGCGCTCCTGGTGCTCGGCGATCCGCGCACCGCGCTCCACCACGCGCGCCACGGCCTCCGGGGCGAAGTGACGGAGGCCCGCGGCCTCCACGTGGCCCGCGATGAACGACGCGTACAGGGCGGCCTCTCCGTCGCCCCAGGGCATCTCGACGTCGAACTCGGCCCGGACCTTGAACAGCGTCCGGAACTCCTCGTCGATGAGGTACAGGGCCTGGTAGAGGGAGGCGGGCCCGACCAGGACGACCTTCAGGTTCACGGGGATCGGCTCGGGGTCCAGGGTGGCCGTGGGGAACAGCACGTACTGCGCGCCGATGTTCTCGACCCGCGCCTGTGCCGCCCGCAGCGTCTCCTTGAGCCGTTCCCAGGCAAGCGGGTCGGCGAGCAGGTCGGCAACCCGCAGGACCAGGAACCCGCCGTTCGCGCGATGCACCGCCCCCGGCCGGATGTTCCGGTGATCCGTGGTGGCCATGCCCATCAGGGTCGTGTACTCGATGCGCCCGAACAGGTTGTAGTACGTGGGGCTGGGCTCGTCCACGACGGGGGCCGGCGCCCCGGGCTGATGCGTCACCAGCACGTTGACGGCGTAGCGGCCCAGGATGGCCTCCCTGGCCTGGCGGGCTTCCTGGCTGGCCCGGTCGGCCTGCTCGCCGCCGTCCGTCTCCGGGGAGGGGCGGAACAGCTCCAGGTGCTCAAGCATGTCGTCACGCAGCGCGTCGAACCAGGCGTCGACCCGGTCGACCCCCCCGTGGTGCGCCCGCAGCTCGTCGAGCAGGTGGCCGATGGCGAACACCGCCACCTCGCGGTCGAGTGCCGCGACCCGCTCGCGCGCCTCGCGCTCGAGTGCGCGCAGTCGCCCGAGGACGTCGGGCAGACGCTCCTCGATCTCGTGGCCGTGCGCGCGGTAGGCCTCCCGTTCCTCGGGGGAGAAGCGCTCGAACTCGTCCGTCTGGATGGGATGGCCGTCGCGCATGGGGACGGTGAGGATGCCGGCCGGCGTGAACTCCAGTCCCAGCCCGAGGGTCGCGGCCTCGGCCCGGAACGCCGCGAGGGTTGCCTGGCGTCGTTCGTCGACCTCGGCGGCGACCACGCGCGCCCGCCGCCGGTACTCGTCGCTCTCGAATGCCCGGGCGATCTCGCGGCCCGCGTCGGCCACGAACCGGGCCACGTCCCGCGCGAACGGCGCCGCGCCGCCGGCAGGGAAGGAGACGGCGATGGGGCGGCGCGGGTTCGCCGTGTCGAAGAGGTAGACCCAGTCGCGGGGGGCGGGCCGCAGGCGGGCGGCGCGCTCCAGGTACGCGTGCAGCGTCGTCCGACGGCCGGTGCCGGTCGGGCCCAGCACGAACAGGTTGTACCCCGGGTCCTCGATGTCGAGCGCGAAGGAGATCGCGCTGACCGCCCTGGGTTGACCGACGGTCCCGTCCAGGGGCGCCACTTCGGCGGTCGAGGTGAAATGGAAC
>JAJYEB010000374.1 GCA_021790375.1 Chloroflexota bacterium
CCGGTAGTTCTGCTCGAGCTTGACCACGGTCGCGTCGGGATAGTCGCGCTCGAAGTCCAGGATGTTCCGCAGATCCGCGCCGCGCCAGCTGTAGATGCTCTGGTCGTCGTCCCCCACCACGGCCAGGTTCCGGTGGCGTGCCGCAAGGTGCCGGATCCAGAGGTACTGGGCGCGGTTGGTGTCCTGGTATTCATCCACGTGGACGTAGCGCCAGCGCTCCTGGTAGCGCGCCAGCACGTCCGGGGCCTGCTCGAAGAGGCGCAGGCCCTCCAGCAGCAGGTCGTCGAAGTCGAGCGCGTTCGCGTCGTGCAGGCGCGCCTGGTAGCGCCGGAATGCCTTCGCCGCGAGGCGCTCGTGGTACGTGTGCGCAGCCTCCTCGGCCTCCTCGGCGCCCACCAGGTCGTTCTTCCAGCGCCCGATCGTGCCGAGGACGGCCTGCGGGCGGGTCTCGCCGGTGCCCGGCAGGTCGAGGTCGCGCAGGACCTGCCGCATCAGCCCGACCTGGTCGTCCTGGTCGTAGATCGTGAAGCGCGGGTCCACGCCGATGGAGGCGCCGTCGCGCCGCAGCACCCGCGCGCACAGGGCGTGGAACGTGCCCATCGCGACGTCGCGACCGGCCTCTCCCACCAGGCCGAGGATCCGCTCGCGCATCTCGGCGGCGGCCTTGTTCGTGAACGTCACCGCGAGGATGTGCCAGGGGCGCACGCCGCGGACGCCGATGAGGTACGCGACGCGGTGCGCGAGCACGCGCGTCTTGCCGGAGCCGGCGCCGGCCAGGATCAGCAGCGGCCCCTCTGCGGTGGTGACGGCGCGCGCCTGCTCGGGGTTGAGGCGCGCCAGGATCTGGGCCTCGATCTCGGCGAGGCGGGGATCGGGCCCGGTCGACGCGCGCGCCTCGTCGTCGGCGGGGGGTGCGCCGGCCGGCCACGGCGGCTCATCGGCGTCGGTCACCGGCACGCGCGTGACGGGCTTGTCGGACCGGGGGGAGCTCACGGGGCCATTCTACCGGCGGCAGCCCGGCCGGCCCCCGGCGTGAGCGGGGAGCGCCCGGGACGCCGGCCCGGGCAACCCGGCGGCGACGCGAGTGCGGTCGGTGCCGGAATCGCGAGTGCGGTCGATGCCGGAATCACGGGGCCCGGGTCCTTCCGGGCCCGGGCCTCGTGACGCGGAGTCGGCCGCGACTAGTAGTCCATGTCGTGGTCGTGACCGCCGGCCGCGGCGGGCTCCTTCTTCTCGGGCAGGTCGGTCACGAGCGTCTCGGTGGTGAGCACCATGCCCGCGATCGACGCGGCGTTCTGGAGCGCGGACCGGGTCACCTTGGCGGCGTCCACGATCCCCCTGGCGAACATGTCGCCGTACTCGCCGCGCAGCGCGTCGAAGCCGTGACCCTTGGGCGCGTTGCGGACCGCGGCCACGATCACCGAGCCCTCGCCCCCGGCGTTCTCGGCGATCTGCCGGATGGGGGCCTCGAGGGCACGCCGGACGATCGACACGCCCACCTTCTCATCGCCGTCGAGGGTGAGGGAGTCGAGCACCGGGATCGCCTGCAGCAGCGCCGTGCCGCCGCCGGCGACCAGGCCCTCCTCGACGGCCGCCCGGGTCGTCGAGAGCGCGTCCTCGATGCGGTGCTTCTTCTCCTTGAGCTCGACCTCGGTGGCGGCACCCACCTTGATGACCGCCACACCACCGGACAGCTTGGCGAGCCGCTCCTGGAGCTTCTCGCGGTCGTAGTCCGAGGTGGTCTCCTCGATCTGCGCCTTGATCTGCTGCATGCGGCCCTTGATCTCTCCGGCGTCCCCGTCGCCCTCGATGATCGTCGTGTCGTCCTTGGTCGCGACGATGCGGCGTGCCCCGCCGAAGTCCTCCGGCGTGACGCTCTCGAGCTTGCGGCCGAGCTCCTCGCTGATGACGTTGCCGCCGGTCAGGACGGCGATGTCGCGCAGCATCTCCTTGCGGCGATCGCCGAAGCCGGGCGCCTTCACCGCGAGGACGTTCACGGTTCCCCGGAGCTTGTTCACCACGAGCGTCGCGAGCGCCTCGCCGTCGATGTCCTCGGAGACGATGAAGAGCGGCTTGCCGAGCGCGACGGCCTTCTCGAGCGCCGGGAGCAGGTCCTGGATGCTCGAGATCTTCTTGTCCGTGATGAGGATCGCGGCGTTCTCGAGCACCGCCTCCATGCGGTCCGCGTTGGTCACGAAGTACGCGGAGATGTAGCCCCGGTCAAACTGCATGCCCTCGACGTATTCCTTGTCGAGGCCGATCGACTGGCCTTCCTCGACCGTGATCACGCCGTCCTTGCCGGTCTTGTCCATGACCTCGGCGATCAGCTCGCCGACCGCGGGATCGGCCGCGCTGATGGCGGCGACGTTCGCGATGTCCTCGCGCGAGTCGACCGGGCGGGCGTTCCGCTTCAGCTCCTCGACGATGGCGACGACGGCCTTGTCCAGGCCGCGCTTCACGATCATCGGGTTGGCGCCGGCGGTGACGTTCCTGAGCCCTTCGGTGAC
>JAJYEB010000375.1 GCA_021790375.1 Chloroflexota bacterium
GGCCGTGCCGGATCGAGGATGCGCAGCCAGCTGGCCACGACGTCGTCGGCGGTCAGCGGCGTGCCGTCCGAGAACTCGAGTCCGGGGCGCAGCTGGAACGTGACCTGGAGGCCGCTCGGGTCGACCGACCACGACTGCGCGAGCGCAGGCATGACCTGGAGCGATGCATCGAACGAGGTGAGCCCCTCGAACAGCTGGGCGAGCAGGGCGGCGGTGCCTGCGTCACCCTGCTGTGCCGGATCGTAGGTGGCCGGAGCCCACCCGGCCATCCGCACGGTCCCCGTCGCGCGCCGGGCGGCAGGCGCCGTACCGGGCGTCGCGGCCGGGCCGTGCGTGGGACCCAGCCCCAGGATCTGGAGTGGCAGGATGAGGGCGGCCACGAGGAGGACGATGATCGCGACGGCCAGTGCGCGGCGGCGGCCGGAAACGGGCGCGGCTGGAGCGATCTCGGGCGGATTCCCACCGGCCGGAGTCCCCTCGGCGACAGTTCCCTCGGCCGCAAGCCAGTCCGAGATCGGTACCCATTCCGGGCCAGATGGGGGCGCGGTTCGAGTGTCCGGGCTCCACTCCCTGCCGCCCTCTCTGGCGCTGCTCTCGTCCGGACCGGGTCCCGTCGCCGGTTCGGGGACGCCGCGGGTCCCGGGCGATTCAGGGAGGGCGCCTCCAGCGGAACCGGGAGACGTGCCCGGACCGGCGTCCTGAAGGTCGGGGTCCTCGCGCATGATGAAGGCAGTCTATCTGCCGTCACGACCTGCCGCCCGTCCCCTCCCCCGCCGGTCCGCCGGTGCGGACGGGCGCATCGGGGCCCGAACAGTGCCAGGGGCCGGGGCCGGCAGAACGCGAGGGGCGCCCGGCGTGTGCAGCCCGCCGGGCGCCCGGTCCTCGCGCACGGGTGAGGTCAGTGGACGATGGTCACCATCGCGCTGGTCTCCGTGACGACTGCCTCCGACACGGAGCCGCGGAGCAGCCGGTCGAACAGGTTGAGGTGGCGGCTGCCCATGACGATGTGGTCGTACCCGCCGTCCTGGGCGGTGCGAACGATCGCCTCCGCGATGTCACCGAACGGCTCGTGCAGGGTGGGCGCGATGCCTTCGGCCGTGATCAGGTCGCGTGCCTCCCGGAGCTCCGAGGTGTGCACGCTCGCGTCGTCCCACGGGTCCAGCGCCATGCGCCCCGCATGGACCGGAACGACGCTGACCACGCCCAACCGCGCGCCGCCGAGCCGGGCCAGCTCCACGGCGAATTCGAGCGCCCGGTGGGCCTGCTCGCTGCCGTCATAGGCGAGCAGGATCCTCTCGCTCAACATGCGGCACCTCCTGCGCGCAGGCTGCGCCGTGCCCGGGTGTGCCGACAGGGCCGGACGGCCGGGCCGCAGGCGGCCGTGCGGCGGCATGTCGGCACGGTCCGTTCGCGGTTTCCTCGGCGGCGGGTGCCCCCGACCGGGGGCCGGCCGGCCCCCGCGGATCGATCAGACGGCCATCCCCTGGTCCTCCAGGGCCGCCTCGACCGCCCGGCGCAGCACCTCCTGCGTCGGCCGTCCGGTCAGCGGGGTCACGCGCCCGGGACCTTCCGTCTCGACCCAGCCGAGGCTCTCGTCAACCGCCGTGAGGATCACCGGCAGGTCCGCGTACACCTCGCGCAGGTGCGCCACGAGCCGTCGCCCACCGTCGCTGTCACCGGCCGCCCACGCGTCGTACACCAGCACGTCGGCGCGGTCCACCAGGGGGCACGGGAGGTCGCCGAGGACCGGGCAGGGCTCGGCCATGGGCCCGCCGCACTGTTCCACCTGGTACCCGGACGCGCGCAGCATGGCCGACTGCTCGGCGGCCAGCGCCGGATCGTGGTTGACGACGATCACCCGGGTCATGGGGACCTCCCTTCGACGCCAGGCTGCGCTGCGGTGGAACGGGGCCGGCAGCCCTCGCCTGGCGTGGCGACACTGGCACTGTGGGGCCGGCCTCTGCAGGCCGACAGCGGAAATGGTACCGGGAACGGGGGGCCGCCTGGCCCTGGGCATCCGACCCGGCCGGGTGGGCTCGCGGACAGGCCGGCGATCCGCGGCCCATGCCGTCAATCCGAAACGGCGAGCGCCACGGCCTCGTCCGCCGTCATGAGCCGGCCCCCGGCCCAGGAATCGGCCAGCGCTACAGGATCCGTGGCGCCGCGCAGCCGCCGGAGCTGTTCCTCGTAATCACGGTGTTCGGGATCCGTCATGGGGGCCCCAGCAGCCTCGCGAAGCGCCTCGGCCGCGCCAAGCAGCCGGGCGGCGCGGATGCCGTTCTCGCGGGCGATCGCCAGGGCCGCGAACGACTCGAGCTGGTGGGCGATGGCCCCCCGGTTGCCGCCGCGCTGCCATCCCCGGATCGTGCGCCGGTACTGGGCCTCCGCCTCGTCGATCGCCCCCGCCCGGCGCATGGCATGGGCGAGCTCGCTCTCGATGACCAGCACGAAGAGGCGATCGCCGAGGGAGCGGAACCTCTCCACGGCATCCTGGTACCAGCGGCG
>JAJYEB010000376.1 GCA_021790375.1 Chloroflexota bacterium
GGTGCCCTGGCCGGTGATCGTGGCGGCATCGTCGTACGGCGCGACCATCGACAACCCCTCGCTCCGGGCCAGCTCCGCCGCTCTCTGCGCGCGCTCCTCGCTCGACGGTCCCACCACGACGATCTCCGCGCCGTCCGCCCGTACCCGCTCGACCTTGACCGCGGGCGCGTCGGATGGCATCACGATCACGGCCCGCACCCCGAGGAGCCGCGCGGCGCGGGCCACGCCCTGCGCGTGGTTGCCACTGGAATGGGCGACCACACCGGCGGCCCTTCGCTCCGGCGGCAGCATCGCGATGTTGTAGTACGCGCCGCGGAGCTTGAACGCGCCGATCGGCTGGAGCGACTCGGGTTTGAGCCAGGCGCGGGTGCGGCCGAATCGGTCGCCCTGGATGGCCCGTCCGAACGGCAGCAGCGGCGTTCGGACGGCCACCCCCCGGATCACCTCGGCGGCCGCGCGGATCGCATCGAGCGTGACCAGGACGGGCTCGGCGGGGGTGCCGGCCGGGGGGCGTCCGCCGGTCGGAATCGTGTCGGCGCCGGGCGGTGTCGCGTCGTTGCCGGGCGCTGTCGCGCCTGTCGGGAAAGGGTCAGGCTTGCGGGAGGGCATGTCCATGCCGTTATACTGCCCTGCAACCATCTCGACCGCCACGCCAAGAGGGAGTCGATCGATCGTGTTGCAGGCCTCGAGCCCCCCCGCCTCCACCAAGCCGCAGTCGCCCCTCCGGCGCCGGCCCTCGAAGGTCGATTCGATCCGACCGACCTACGGCTTCGACGACGTCTCGCTCGCGCCCGGGACGGAGACAGTGGAGCCGGCCGACGTGGACACGACGGTGGAGATTGGCGGGATCGGCCTGCGCATCCCTGTCCTCGCGGCGGCCATGGATGCCGTGGTCGACGCGCGGTTCGCGGGTGTGCTCGCCGGTCTCGGCGGGCTCGCCGTCCTCAACCTGGAAGGCGTGCAGACGCGGTACGAGAGCGCCGACACGCTGCTCGAGCGGATCTCGACGGCCACGGATGGCGAGGTCCAGGGCCTGCTGGCCGAGGCGTACGCGCAGCCGATCCGCGAGGAGCTGGTCGCGCGGCGGATCGAGGAGATCCACGCCGCGGGATCGCCGGCCGCGGTCGCCGCCACGCCGGCTGCCGCGCGACGGTTCGGGCCGTTCTGCGCGGAGCACGGCGCGGACCTCTTCCTGGTGCAGTCGCAGGTCAGCTCCGCGCGCCACCTCGCGACCGGCTACGACCCCCTCGAGCTGGCCGACTTCACCCGCTTCATGCCGATCCCGGTCGCGGTCGGAAACACCACCTCGTTCGAGGCCGCGTACCAGTTGATGGCCCAGGGGATCGCGGCGATCTTCGTCGGGGTCGGGCCGGGGGCCGCCTGCACCACGCGCGAGGTCCTCGGCATCGGCGTGCCGCAGGTGACGGCCATCAGCGACGTGGCGGCCGCGCGCGACACGTACTTCGACGAGACCGGCCGCTACGTGCCGGTCATCGGCGATGGCGGGATGCGGCGCGGCGGAGAGATCGCCAAGGCGATCGCCGCCGGCGCGGACGCGGTGATGCTGGGCTCGCCGCTGGCGCGCGCGCAGGAGGCGCCGGGCCGCGGTATGAACTGGGGGATGGCCGCACCCTCGCCGACACTGCCGCGGGGCATGCGCATCCGCGTCGGCACGGTCGGCACCCTGGAGCGGATCCTTTTCGGGCCCGCGCGCGTGACGGACGGATCGGAGAACCTGGTCGGCGCGCTGCGCCAGTCGATGGCCGCGCTGGGGGCCCGCGACATCCGGACCATGCAGCGGGTGGAGATGGTGTACGCGCCGTCGGTTGCCACCGAGGGCAAGTCCTGGCAGCGAGGGCGGTAGGGGCGCGATCGGCGAGTTCGGGCCACGGTTCAACGGCCGGCGCGGTTGCCGTACCCGGGCCGTGTCCTGCGCGCGGCTTCCCCCCCGCCGGCCCACCAACTGCGGCCCCGGCACGCCCGTCCCCCGCCGGCCCGGTCGAGGCGCAATCGCACGTGATGTAGACACATGACCGGGTAGGTGACCCGTCCGTCGATGGTCGCCATCCCGGTGACCGGACGGGAGCGCGGTCACCCCGCCCGCCGGAACGAGGCCCTCGTCCGATCGCTGCTCGTCAGCGTCTCAGGCGCGAAGAGCGAGCGATGGCCGGGCGATGAGGCTCCGTTGAGTGCCTGCAAAGAGCCGGGATGTTCACTTGACGTGTCATGTCGCCTGCCACCTTCGCCGGCCCGCTGCCCCCCGCGGTCCACCACGCGCTTGTCGCACTCGCGGTGGAGCTCGGCGCGTCCGTCGCCGCGCGGCGTGAGGCGCGGGGGTGGTCACGGCAGCGACTCGCGGCTGAGGCCGGGGTATCCCGGTCGCTGGTCTACCTGGTCGAGCGGGGTGAATCCGCCTCGATCGAAGCGTACGTCCGGCTCGGGTCCGCGCTCCGCCTCCATTTCGATGCGCGCCTGGTCGACCTGCACCAGCGGTCTGCCGGC
>JAJYEB010000018.1 GCA_021790375.1 Chloroflexota bacterium
ACCTACTTCGACCGCCGTGACGCCGACCACGTCCGGCGGCGACTCACCCGACGCCTCGAGGCGATGGGTTACGTCGTCACCGTCGAGCCACGCGCCGCGTGACGGGGGGATTTTCGAGGCAGGCTCTGAGAAGGCGGATGCGTGGACGGGTTTGACCATCCCGGCCTCGCGGCGTATAGTCCAACGTCGCGGGGTGGAGCAGCGGCAGCTCGTCGGGCTCATAACCCGAAGGTCGGCGGTTCGAATCCGTCCCCCGCAACCAATCCGAATACCGACCGAACGACCCTGGGACCCGCCTCCCGGGGTCGTTCTCTTGTGTCCCGCCGTGGCCACGATCGCGCGGGCACGCGTCCGGGACGCGTCCGGTGGGCTCGCGCGGGCACGCGTCCGGGATCGCGAGCACGCGTCCGGGCGCGCCGCACCCGACCTGGCGCGGCCTGCTGCCGCACCGGACCCTTACTCGGTCCGGAACGTCAGCAGCGTGGCCGCGACCAGCGCCACCGCCCAGGCCGCCAGCGCCGCGGCCTGGATCGGATCGACGACCCCGCCGGGCTCCAGCGTCCCCCGCAGCAGCCCCGCCAGCTGGGCCGGCGGCAGCAGCGACGCCGGGACCGCGATCGCCTGGGGCAGGTGGTCGAGCGGGATGATGATGCCGCCCAGCAGGAGGAAGACCAGGTACAGCCCGTTGGCCACCGCCAGGACGGCCTCGGCCCGCAGCACGCCCGCCAGCAGCAACCCGAGCGCGCAGAAAGCGATGGAGCCGAGCAGCAGCCAGGGCAGCGCGGCGATGATGCCCGGGACGATTCCCCCCGGCGGCGCCCACCCGAGGATCGCCCCCACGGCGGCGATCAGCACCACCTGGACGATCTCGGTCACGATCACCGCGAGCGTCTTCGCCGCCAGCAGCGCGGGACGGGGAAGCGGCGATCCGCCCAGCCGTTTCAGCACCCCGTACGCGCGCTCGAACGCCGTCGCGATCCCCAGGGAGACCAGCCCGGTCGACACGACCGCCAGCGCAAGGATGCCCGGCACCACCTGGTCGACCTGGCGCCCACCCCACGATGGCGGAGGGAGCAGCGGCACGGTCGAGAAGAACACGAGCAGCAGCAGCGGGATCGCCAGCGTCACCAGCAGGTTCTCGCCGCGCCGCGTCGTCAGGAGCAGCTCGACACGCGCCTGCGCCACGAATGCCCGCCACGCCTGCACGGCGCTCACGACCCGCCCCCTTCGCCCACCAGCCGCAGGAACACGTCCTCCAGGCTGCCCTGCCCGACCCGGATCGCGAGCGGCTCGATGCCGACCGTCAGCAGCCAGGTGCTGAGTTCGACCAGGAGGTCGCCGGCGGATGCCGTCCGCAGCACGTACACGCCCGGCCGGTCGACGCGCAGCGCCTGGACCGTGGGGAGCCGGCCGACCTGGGCGAGCCGCTCCGCGTCGAGGGGCGCGACCAGCTCCAGGCGGACCTCACGCAGCTCGGCCGGCGGCACCCCCGGCGCCGCCCCGGTCGCCATGCTGCCCTCCGCCTGCACGGGGCCGCCCTCGGCGGGAAGGCCGGCAACAGGGCGGGCCACCCCCATCCCCCGGCGCAGCTCCGCCGGCGTCCCCAGCGCCACCAGGCGCCCCCGGTCGATGATGGCGACCCGGTCGGCCAGCGCCTCCGCCTCGTCCAGCAGGTGCGTGGTCAGCAGGATGGTCGTGCCGCCCTCGCGCAGCTCGCGCAGCACGCCCCAGGTCTCCCGCCGCGCCTGCGCGTCCATCGCGCCGGTCGGCTCGTCGAGGATCGCCAGGCGGGGCCGTCCCACGATCGCGAGCGCCAGGCTGAGCCGCTGCCGCTCGCCGCCCGACAGGTCCCGGTAGCGACTGCGCGCGACCCGCGAGAGCCCCACCTGCGCAAGCAGCTGGATGGGCTGGAGGGGCTCCGGGTAGAACGCGGCGAACAGCTCGAGCGCCTCGATCGGCCGCAGCTGCGAGTAGAGTCCGCCCGACTGGAGCATGAGCCCCAGGTTCGGGCGCAGCCGGCCGCCCTCCTTCCGGGGGTCGTACCCGAGCACGCGGACCGTGCCGCCGTCCGGGCGCCGGTAGCCCTCGATCATCTCGACGGTGCTGGTCTTGCCCGCCCCGTTCGGCCCGAGCAGGGCGAACAGCTCGCCGCGCCGGACCGCCAGGTCGAGCTCGTCCACGACCGCCCGCCCGTCGTACCGCTTGGTCAGCCGCTCGAGGACGATCGCGTCGGCACCGGTGGTCGTGTTCATGAGCCGGCCGCCTCGTGCGCGGCTCGGGAGGTGGGCCTCACTGGATGATCTGCTGCAGGTAGGAGGTCAGCGCGTCCTGCGGCGGGGGGCCGTAGCTCGCGTCCCGGATGATGCCGTGGCGATCCACGAAGAAGGTCGTGGGGATCGCCGTCACGCGGTACGCCCTCGCCACCGCTCCGTCCGGGTCGATCAGCGCCGGCCACGTCGCTCCTTCCTTCGCCATGAACTTGCCCGCGCTGTCCGCCGAGTCCTGGTAGATGATGCCGAGTACCTCCAGTCCCTGCCCGGCGTACTCGTCGCGCGCCTGCCGGTACATCGGGAACTCCTGCTGGCAGGGGATGCACCAGGAGGCCCAGAAGTTGATCACCACGGGCCGGCCCGCGTAGTCGGCCAGGGTCACCGTCTGTCCCTGCAGGTCGACCAGGCGGAACGCCGGCGCGCGCTGACCGTCCAGGCCCCCGGCACCGACGATGGTCACGCTGCCCGGAGCGGATCCGCCCCCGGATCCGGGCGACCCGCCGGGGAGACCCAGCGACCCGCACCCCGCCAGCAGCGCCGCGGCGAACAGGATCGCGGCGGCTGCGGCGACCCGGGACGCGCCGGAAGCGCCGGGTTTCGGCCTGGAGGCTGGAATTCGAGCGGCGGGCCGCGTGGCGGCCGGGGTCGAGATCAGCGAGTGGAGCGTTGCGACCTCACTTGACCACGAGTGTCCCGTTCATGGTGGGGTGCACGTCGCAGTGGAAATAGTACGTCCCGGGCTGGAGCGCGGGCACCGTGTAGGTCACCGTCCCGGGCCCGGTGATCACGGTCCCGTGGAAGTAGCTCTTCGTCATCTGGCTCGAGTCGAAGATCGCGATGTTGTGGGGGACGGGGTCCTTGTTCTCGAACACGATCGTGAGGGGCTGCCCCGCCGGCGCCGTGAGCGTCGATTCGAGGAACTTGATCCCCTCGGCCGTGACGTGCAGCTGGCTGCTGAGCGCCTGGCCGGCCGCTCCCCCGGCGAGGGCTCCTCCCGCGGCGGGGCCGGGCTGGGCCGCGGCGGGCCCGGAGTTCACGGACGCGATGATCGACGGCGCGGCGCCCACGGCCACGCTGGCCACGGCGATCACCGCGTAGACGGCCACGAGACGCTTCGGGAAGGCCCGCTCGGGGTCGCGGGAGGCGGGTTCCGCGACGAGTCCCGCGTCGACCTGGCGGAACTCGCGGCCGGCGTCGCGGAACCAGCCGGCGATCGCGATGAGCACCATGGCCAGGCCGCCGAACAGGAGCGCGGGGTTCATCACCAGCCCGAACAGCACGAAGAACGCACCGATCGGCAGGAAGAACGGCCAGGGGCTGGGTGCGGGCGCGTGGACCGCCTGGCCGGCTGCGGCGGCCGGCTCGGCGAGCCCGGCAGTTCCGCCGGCCGCGGCAACCTCCGCGGCCGGTCCTGCCGCCTGTCTCCCGGGCCCGACGCCCGCGGGCGCGACCACGGAGGCGGGCCCGCGCGGCAGCACCCAGGAGCCGCTCTGCAGCGCGGCGAAGGCCGACGCGCGGCCCGGGAGTGCGCCCGGAGCGCCTTCGCCGCCGGGCGCATGACCGCCGGGCGCGTGACCGCCGGCTGCATGGGCGTGGGGTGCGGTGCCCTCCACGCGCTGCCAGTCGAGCATCGCGTCGCGGATCCATCCCCCGAGCACGGCGAGCGTGACCACCAGGCCGATCAGTGCCAGCGGCGCGTTCACCGGCTCGCCGGCCGGATGGATCACGATCGAGAAGAGCACGATGGCCAGCCCGATCGGGAGGAAGAACGGCCACGGGCTGGGGCCCGGCAGGTGGACGCCCGCGGGCGGCGCGCCGGCGGTGAGCGGCCGCGGGACCCGCGAGCGGTTGATCGCCGCCATCGACGACCAGCGGCCGGCCGTCACCAGCAGCGCCACGATCACCAGGCCGCTGAACAGCAGCGGGAGCCAATGGATCGGGTCGGTCCAGTCCGGGGAGACGAACCTGTCCAGGATGCTCAGCAGCGACGACCAGGCGTCGGAGATCGGGGCCGGCATGACGGGGTCAGCCTACTCCCCGGGCTCGTTGCCGCTCAGAAGCACGCCGAAGGTGAAGGCCATCGCGACCCCCAGCAGGATCAGCGCGACCACTCCCGTGAGGTCGACCCGCGGCGCGCCCAGGAACCGCTGCACCAGCGCGTACACGATGCCCACGACCACGAAGATGGCGCCGAGGGTGAGCGGGATGCGCTGGTGGGCCAGGCGGTGCATCGTGTGCCTCCTACCGCAGCAGGTAGAGCGTCGAGAAGAGCCCGATCCACACGACGTCGACGAAGTGCCAGTAGATGCTGACCGCCTCGACCGCCGTGTGGTGCCTGGCCGAGAACTGGCCGTTGATGCCGCGCAGGAGCACGACGCTCATACCGATCACGCCGCCCAGCACGTGCGCCCCGTGGAACCCCGTCATGGTGAAGAAGAGAGTGCCGTAGACGCCGCTGCTGATGCCGAAGCCGAGGGAGGCGTAGTCGTAGAGCTGGCCGCACAGGAAGATCACGCCCAGGATCACGGTGACGGTCATGGCGCGGACCATCCCGGTGCGGTCGCCCTTCCGGATGCAGGAGACGGCGTACTGCATGGTGAACGAGCTGCTCACCAGGATCACGGTCAGCACCGCCGCCAGGCCGAGGTCGAGCTCGAACCCCTGGGGCGGCCACACCGTGTGCTCCGCCCGGATGTTGAAGTACGCGCCGAACAGGCCGGCGAAGAACATGATCTCGCTGGCGATGAAGAGCAGCATCCCCACCAGTGCGGTGTCGATGCCCTGGCGCGCTCCGTGCCCCGGTGCCGGCAGCGCCTCTGCCCGTCCGGCCATCAGCTGGCTCCTTCCTGGGTG
The DNA here is from genome assembly GCA_021790375.1 of Chloroflexota bacterium. Classification (GTDB taxonomy): domain Bacteria; phylum Chloroflexota; class Limnocylindria; order Limnocylindrales; family CSP1-4; genus JAJYNJ01. Next base: position 5,124 of record JAJYEB010000018.1, read on the forward strand.
GTCGCAACGGACGCCGATGGCAGGGCCCGCCGGGCGCCATGTCCGTACTTGAGGTCGAAGAGCGGCCGCTCCGAGCGGATCGGCGGCAGGTGGTCGAAGTTGTAGGGCGGCGGTGGGCTGGTGGTGGCCCACTCGAGCGTGTAGCCGTCCCACGGGTCGTCGCCCGCATCACGCGGGCCGCGCAGCGTCACGAACACGTTCCACATGAACGGCAGCACGCTGATCGCGATGATGAACGACCCGATCGTCTCGACGGTGTTCAGGTCGGTCCACCCGGCGGCGGGGGAGTAGTCCGCGATGCGCCGGGGCATCCCCTCGAGCCCCAGCAGGTGCATCGGGAAGAAGGTGACCCACGTGCCGATCAGCATCAGCACGAAGTGGATCTTGCCGAGCCCTTCGTCGAGCCGCGCCCCGAACATCTTGGGGAACCAGTAGTAGGCGGCGGCGAAGACGCCGAACATGGTCCCGCCGAAGAACACGAAGTGGATGTGCGCCACGATCCAGTAGGTGTCGTGGAGGGCGAAGTCCACCGGCGGCGAGGCGAGGATCGCGCCGTCCAGCCCTCCCACCAGGAACGTGGAGAGGAAGCCGACCGCGAACAGCATGGGGGTGGCGAACGAGATCTTGCCGCGCCACATGGTCGCGATCCAGTTGAAGAACTTGATGCCGGTCGGCACGCCGATCAGCGAGGTCGTCAGGCTGAAGAAGGGCAGGTACACCGCGCCGGTGGTGAACATGTGGTGGGCCCACACGCTGAACCCCAGGCCGCCGATCAGAAGCGTGGCGAAGATGAACGCCTTGTACCCGAAGATCGGCTTGCGGCTGAAGACCGGTACCACCTCGCTGATCACGCCCATGGCGGGCAGGATCAGGATGTAGACCTCCGGGTGGCCGAAGAACCAGAACAGGTTCTGCCAGAGGATCGGGTTGCCGCCCGACGCGGGATCGAAGAACGCGCCCCCGAAGTTCCGGTCGATGTAGAGCATGAAGACGCCGCTGGTGAAGACCGGCGTCGCCAGCAGGATCAACAGGCTGGTCACCATCACGGTCCACACGAAGACCGGCATGCGCAGCAGGGTCATGCCCGGCGCGCGGAGCTTGAAGATGGTGGCCAGGAAGTTGATGGAGCCGAGGATCGAGCTGGTGCCGATCAGCAGCAGCGCCACGATCCAGAGGTCGGTGCCGCTGCCGGAGTACTTCGCCTGTGCCAGCGGCGAGTAGGAGGTCCAGCCCTCCGCCGCCGCGCCGCCGAAGAAGAAGCCGCTGAACATCAGGATCCCGCCCAGCGGCAGCATCCAGAACGACAGCGCGTTGATGCGCGGGAAGGCCATGTCCGCGGCGCCGATCTGGAGCGGCACGGCGTAGTTGCCGAGCCCGGCCAGGAACGGCATCAGGACCAGGAAGATCATGGTGGTCCCGTGCATGGTGAACAGCTGGTTGTACGTGCTCGAGTTCACGAACTGCAGGCCGGGCACGGCCAGCTCGCTCCGGATGACGAGCGCGAGGAGCCCGGCGAGCAGGAAGAACAGGAAGCTGTTGGTCAGGTACAGGATCCCGATCTTCTTGTGGTCGGTGGTCGTCAGCCACTCGTACAGGGCCGAGCGCCGGTAGGTACGCGTCGCGCCCGGGGCGAGGACGGTCGTCGCCATGCGATCTCCTACTTGACCGTGAGGGTGCCCGTCATGTTGGTGGGATGCACGCTGCAGAAGAACGTGTACGTGCCGGCCGGAAGCGCGGGCACCGAGTAGCTCACCGTCTGTCCCGGCTGCGCGAGCGGCAGGCCGGTGAAGAGGACCTTGCCCGACGCATCCTTGATCGAGAAGTTGTGGGGCGCACCGGCGGTCTTGTTGGTGAGCTGGACCGTGAAGGGCTGGCCCGCCGGTGCCGAGAGGCTCGTCTCATCGAAGCTGGTCGTGCTGCTGGCACTCAGCTGGAGCGTCGGGCCGGCCTGGCCGCCGGCGGCCGGAGCGGGCGTGGCCTTCGCCTTCGCCTGTTCGGCCTGCACCCATGCCTGGAAGTTGGCCGGCGTCATGGTCTGGACCGTGAAGCGCATCTGGTAGTGGCCCATGCCGCACAGCTGGGCGCACTGGCCGGTGTAGGTCACGCCGGCGTCCTTGAGGTTCAGGTCGAAATTGTTGACCTGGCCCGGGATCACGTCGCGCTTGAAAAGGAAGTCGGGGACGTAGAAGGAGTGGATGACGTCGTTCGAGTGCAGGCGGACGTGGATGACCTCGTCGACCGGCAGGACCAGCACCGGACCCTGGTCGCCGATCCCCGTGTACGAGAGGTTGTACTGCGGGTAGGCGAAGGTCCACTGCCACTGGAAGCCGGTGACGTCCACGGTGACGGCGGGGTTCGCCGGCTCGGCGTCGACCTTGTTGAGCGTCTGCCAGGAGACGAAGAAGAGGACCAGCACCAGCAGCGTGGGCAGGACGGTCCAGGTGATCTCCAGGAGGTTGTTGCCGTGCGTCTGCACCGGCAGCTCGTCGTCGCCCTTCCGGCGCCGGTACCGGAGCACGGACCAGACGATCAGCCCCTCCACGAGCACGAAGATCGCGATCATGGGCACCATGAAGATGCTGTAGAGGGTGCGGATGTCGGCGCCCTGGCTGCTGGCCGCGTTGGGCGGATAGAGCGCGCTGCAGCCGCCCAGCAGCAGCACCGCGCCGGCGAGGCCGGCCACCGTGACGACCGATCGGACGCGCGGCGACAACTGCACGCTCAGGGAAGCACCTCTCGCGCTGCTGCTGGAACCACTGGGGCACCGATCATATCCCAAATGGCCTGCTGCGGGCGCCAAATGGCCCTGCGATGAGGGGCCAGATGGCCCGGCCTGGCACGGCTCGACACTCCGACGACCCCCCCCCGACGCCCGCCGCCCTACAGGGCGATCGGAAGCAGGACGTCCAGGGCGATCAGGGCGAAGAGCACCGTGAGGTACGTGATCGAGAAGCGATACAGGCGCACGGCGCCCGCACCGGTGCCCTCCCGCCAGAGCATCCAGGCCTGTCGCAGGAACAGTGCGCCGAGGACGGCCGCGCCGGCCGTGTAGACCAGTCCCATCCCGGCCACCAGCGCGAACGCGAGGGTCAGCACCACCAGCAGCACGGTGTACAGCACGATCTGCCGGTTGGTCTCGCGCACGCCCTTCACCACCGGGAGCATGGGCACGCCGGCCGCCTCGTAGTCACGGGAGAGCCGCAGCGCCAGTGCCCAGAAGTGGGGCGGCGTCCAGTAGAAGACGATCAGGAACAGGAACAGCGCCGGCAGTGCGACGTTGCCGGTGACCGCCGCCCAGCCGATCACCGGCGGGAGGGCCCCGGCAGCGCCGCCGATCACGATGTTCTGCGGCGTGCTGCGCTTCAGGAGCAGGGTGTAGACCACGACGTAGAAGGCGATGGCGAGGAGCGCCAGGAACGCCGCCAGCAGGTTCGCGAAGATCGTGAGCCAGGCGAAGGAGACCACCCCGAGCGCCAGCCCGAAGACGAGGGCGTTCTCGGGATCCACCGTGTGGGCGGGGAGCGGGCGCCGGCGGGTCCGGGTCATGAGCTCGTCGATGTCTCGGTCGATGTAGCAGTTGATGGCGTTCGCGGAGCCCGCGGCCAGGGCGCCGCCGATGAGCGTCGCGATCACCAGCATGATCCAAGATCCCACCCGGATCCCGGGCACGTCGCGGGTGGCGAGGACCATGGCCGGGACCGTGGTCACCAGGAGCAGCTCGATGATGCGTGGCTTCGTCAGTGCCACGTAGGCGCCGACCCGGGCGCGCCACCCGATCCCGACCCGCACGGCCGGGACCTGGGTCTCGGCCGGGGTGAACGGCGCGCGCTCGAGGAGGTCGGCGACGACCTCCCGGGTCGGACCCGCGGGTGCCTCGGCCGCGAACGCCGAAAGGCCGGCGGGTCCGAGGTCGGTGCGCTCGCCGCCGCGGGTCCCGCTGCCGTCCGTGCCGGACGCCGGCTCGCCGCCGGCCTGCGCCGTCGGTCGGCCTTCCAGCCGCGTGAGGTAGTAGCTCTGGATGGCCGCGCCGAGCGTGAGCGCCCAGATCGCCGCGGCCAGGGCCACGTGGAGCGCCACGGCCCAGTCGGCCAGCGAGGTGAAGATCTGCGCCGCGCCCACGAAGATCTGCAGGATGAACAGCGCCACGGCCGTGTGGATCATCGCCACGACCGGCCCCCGCCGGGAGCGAGGCTGGCGCATGGCCGCCCAGGCGGTCGCCAGCAGGATGATCCCCGCGACCACGGTCACCGCGCGGTGCAGGAACTGCGCCATCTCCTCGGCGGGGTACTGGCTGAAGGAGGGGACCAGGGAGCCGTTGAAGAGCGGCCAGTCGGGGAAGATCAGCGCCGCGCCGGTCGCGGTGACGTGCGATCCGAAGAGCAGCAGGGCATAGATGCTCGCGGCCGCGAGGGCGGCGAGCAGCGTGAAGCGCTGGCTTGCCCCCCGGACCGGGAGCTCATCCGGGTAGCGCGCGCGGATCGCGACGTAGACGAGGAGGCCCAAGAGGATCATGGCCGTGGCGAGGTGCGCGGTCACCGTGTCGCCCGCGTTGTTCTCGGCGACCGTGATGGCGCCCAGCGCGGCCTGGATCATCACCACCACGAGGGCGATCAGCGAGGGCCAGAGGATCGAGCGGCGCTTCCGGTAGCCGCGCCAGGCGAGGACGGCCACGCCGAGTGCGAGGAACCCGATGATCATCGCGATGAAGCGGTGGAACCACTCCAGCCACGGGTGGTAGTCGGTGGTGGAGGGAATGAGCTGGCCGTGGCACAGCGGCCAGTCCGGGCAGCCCATGCCCGAATCGGTGCCGCGCACGATGGCGCCGATCACGACCAGGATGTAGGTGGCGACCGCGGTGATGAGGGCGAGCCTCTGGAAGCGCGTCATGTGCGCTGCGTGACCTCGAAGCGATCGATCGACTGGAAGCTGGACCGTGCGGGGAATGTGCAGGAAGGGGCCGGGACGCGGCGGGACGCTGTGGCCGCGATTGTAGCCCACTCGCTGTCAAGGGCCGACCGGCGGGTAATCCCATGCCGATCGGCGTTCGATCAGGCGGCCGCGCGCGGGTCGGGGACGCGCCGTGACGTGCGTTCAGGCCGACCGGCGCGCGATCAGGCCGACGGACCCAGCGACCCCGGCCTGCCTGCCGCCTGCGAGTCGGGTGGCGCCGCCGGCGGCATCCCCGCGCCACCAGCCTGGCCGGCGCCCGCACCCTCCGCCAGGGAGGCGACCGTCGCGTGCGGTGCCGTCCCGCTCGATCCCGGCACCTCCAGCGGCACCCCCGCGGCGCATCCCGGGCAGGTGGCGGCGCCGGGCTCATACGTGGGAAGCTCGAGCGTCCAGAGCGCCGCGGCCGGGTATGCGTGACCGCTCACGGGGGACGTCACGCTCCGGAGGCCCCCGGAGCGGTCCACCAGGACCGCCGCCAGCGCGAGCTCGGCCCCGGCCGCCTCGATCGGAGGCAGCATCGCCAGCAGCGAGCCCCCGGTGGTCAGGATGTCGTCCACCAGCAGCACGCGCTCGCCCTCGGCAAGCCTGAAGCCGCGTCGGAACTCCCGCCGCTTGGTGCCGTCCGGGTCGCGGATCTCCTCGGCGAAGATGCCGCGCACCCCCAGCTGGCGGGCGACCTCGAAGGCCAGGATCACCCCGCCGGTCGTGGGGCCGACCACCACGTCCACCCCTCGGCCGTCCGGTCCCTGGACCAGTGCCGCCAGGTACCGGCAGAGCTCGGACACGGCCTCCGGGTACTGCAGCACCTGGAACTTCTCCAGGTAGCGCTCCGCGTGGCGGCCGCTCTTCAGCTGGAAGTGCCCCTGGCGCAGCGCGCCGGAGGCGATGAACAGTTCCTCCACCCGGCCCGCCACGTCCGGGCCCTGCATCGTCATGGTCGATACTCCACGCCCTTCGAGGAGGGCCGGTTGGGCCGTGCCGGGAGCGCAGACCCGACGAGCGGCAGGTGGCTGGCGAGCCCGCGCGCGGCGCAGTACGCGCGGAGCTCGTCGACGATCCGCAGCGGCACCTCGGGATCGGCGAAGATCGCGGTGCCCACCTGGACCGCGACGGCCCCCGCCGCGAGGTAGTCCAGCACGTCGTCGAGCGCGGTGACGCCTCCGATGGCGACGATCGGGATGTCGACGACCTGCGCGACCTCGTACACGATCCGCAGCGCCACGGGCCGGATCGCCGGCCCGGACAGCCCGCCGTACACGTTGCCGAGCAGCGGCTTGCGGGTGCTCCGGTCGATCGCGATGCCGGAGAGCGTGTTGATCGCGGTGATCGCGTCCGCCCCGGCGTCCTCGATCGCCCTGGCGATCGGCCGGATGTCGGCCACGTTGGGCGACAGCTTGACCAGCAGCGGCAGGTCCGTGGCGCGCCGGACGGCGGCGGTCACGGCCGCGGCAGCCTCGCGGTCGACGGCGAACTGCAGCCCGCCCTTGCCCACGTTCGGGCAGCTGATGTTGAGCTCGATGCCGGCGACACCGGGGACCCCGTCCAGCTTCCGGACCACTCCCACGTAGTCGTCGATCGACTCGCCGGCGACGTTGACGATGACGGGGACCTGCCAGCCCGCCCAGAGCGGCGCGTAGCGCTCGATCACCGCGTCGACGCCGGGGTTCTGGAGCCCGATCGAGTTGAGCATCCCGCCCGGCGTCTCGGTCACGCGTGGCGGTGGATTGCCCGCGCGCGGCTTCAGCGTGGTGCCCTTGCAGCAGATCGCGCCGAGCCGCTCGACATCGAGGACCTCGCCGTACTCGATGCCGTAGCCGAAGGTGCCGGATGCGACCAGCACCGGGTTCCGGAGCAGCAGCTTCCCGGGCCGTTTCGGGGCCAGGTCCACCGACAGGTCGACGGCGACGGCGTCGGGGCCGCGAGCGGCCGCGTCCGCGGGCGCCGGCCCCCGCGCGGGGACGGGCACGACCGTGGAGGGGCCGGCGGGCGTCGCCACGGGCTTCGTCCGCGGGGCACGCACACCGAGCCGGGGCGTGCCCGCATACGGGTCCCGGGCACGGGGCCCGCTGGTGACAACCGAGCGCTTGTGCCTCAACCCGCCGCCACCCACGCGATCTCCTCGGCCGCGAAGACCGGTCCCTCGCGGCAGACCCGCACCGGCCCTTCCACGCCCCACACCACGCAGCCGAGGCACGCGCCCACGGCGCAGCCCATGTGCTGTTCCATCGACACCTGGAGCCAGGACCGGCGGCGCGCCTGGGCCGACCCGAGGGGCACCGGTCTGCCGCTGCCGCGTTTCCGTCCCAGCCGGGCCACGCCCATCCGCGCCTGCCGGCCGGCGGCAAGGGCCGCGAGCGCGGCAAGCATGGGGCGGGGTCCG
>JAJYEB010000019.1 GCA_021790375.1 Chloroflexota bacterium
TGGCCACTCGGGCTGGGTTGAGCCGTTCGGGGGGCGGGCCAAGCTGCCCTGGAACCTGGAATGGGCGGCACAGTGGAGCATCTTCGGGGTCACCATCGAGCCCAACGGCAAGGACCTCGCCACAGCGGGCGGTTCGCGCGACCGTTCGGACGCGATCGCCCGGGAGATCTTCGAGCGCGAGCCCCCCATCAACCTGCCCTACGAGTTTCTCAACATCGGCGGCCGCAAGATGAGCACCAGCAAGGGCCGGGGCGCGGCGGCGCACACCATGGCCGAGGTGCTGCCGCCGGAGCTGCTGCGGTTCCTGTTCCTGCGATACCGGCCCGGCCACGCCATCGACTTCGACCCGGCCGGGGACACCATCCCGCGGCTGTTCGGCGAGTTCGACCGTGTGGCGGCGGCCACGGCGGGGCACGAGGTGAAGGGCGAGCTGCCCCCCGACCACGACCGGATCTTCGCGCTGAGCCTGCTCGATCCCGGTGCGAACCCGGGTGCCGAGGCGGCCCGCTTCCGCCCGGACTTCTCGCAGGTCGCCATGCTGGTGCAGGTGCCCGGCATCGAGGTGGAGGAGCGGATCGCCGCCGAGAAGGGCGCGCCGCTGGACCTGGCCGAGCGGGTGATCCTGGCAGATCGCGTGCATGCGGCGCAGGCCTGGCTCGACTCGTACGCGCCGGACCGCTCCCGGATCGCCGTCCGCGACGATCTCCCTGCCGAGGCGCGCCACGCGCTGGCGGAGGAGCAGCGGACGTTCCTGGGGGCGCTCGCCCAATCGGCGGAGGTGGCCCGCCCGGGCTCCGGGGAAGCGTGGCAGGACCTTATCTTCCGGGTCGCCGAGGAGGCGGCGCTGCCGCCCGGCCGCGCGTTCGCGGCCATCTACCTGGCATTTCTGGGCCGCACCAACGGGCCGCGTGCCGGCTGGCTCCTTGCTGCGCTGGAGCGCGAGTTCACCGCCGAGCGCCTGCGCCTCGCGGCCGGGTGGGGCCCCGAACCCGAGGGCGATGGCCTCGCGCCGGCACAGGAGGGGACCGCATGAGCATCGGCATGCCGCGCCTTCGTGAAGACGCGGAACGCGTGCGCCAGGGCGCCATCGACAAGGGCGAGGACCCCGGCGTGGTGGACGTGGCGCTGGAGCTCGACGCGCGCCGGCGCGCCCTGCTCGGCGAGGGAGACACCCTGCGTGCCGAGCGGAACGCGGCCTCGAAGCGGATCGGCGACGCGATCCGCTCCGGAGCGTCCCCACAGGGAGCCGAGGTGGAGGCGCTGCGCCTGGCATCGACCGAGGCGGGCCGCCGGATCGCCGCGATCGACGAGGAGCTGGCCGCCGTGGAGGCGGAACTCGAGGACGCGCTGCTCCGCATCCCGAACCCGGCGGATCCCGGGGTCCCGGTCGGCGGCGAGGACGCCAGCGTGATCGTGCGGACCTGGGGCGACCCGGCACCGCACGAGGAGACCGGCGGCGGGGGGCCCGATGGCGCCGGCCCGTGGACCCGGCGCCCGCACTGGGAGATCGGCGAGGCGCTGGGCATGCTGGACCTCGCGGCCGGGGCCAAGATCACGGGGTCCGGGTTCCCCGTGTACCGGGGTGCCGGGGCCGCGCTGGAGCGGGCGCTGATCGACTGGTTCATCGGGGTCCACACCCGCGAGCACGGCATGACCGAGATCTGGCCGCCGGCGCTGGTGAACACCGCCTCCGCGCGCGGGACCGGGCAGATCCCCGACAAGGAAGAGCTCATGTACGTCGCCACCCGCGACGAGCTGTACCTGGTGCCCACGGCGGAGGTCCCGGTGACCAACCTCCACCGGGACGAGATCATCGAGGCCGACCGCCTGCCGATCCGGTACTGCGCGTACACGCCCTGCTTCCGCCGCGAGGCGGGCGCGGCCGGCAAGGACACCCGCGGCATCCTGCGCGTCCACCAGTTCGACAAGGTCGAGATGGTGCTGTTCGAGCGGCCGGCCGACTCGGGTGATGCGCTGGAGTGGCTGACCCGGGCCGCGGAGACGCTGCTGCAGCGGCTCGGGCTGGCCTACCGGGTCAAGCTCATGGCCACCGGCGACATGGGATTCGTGCAGGCCAAGAAGTATGATCTCGAGGTCTGGGCGCCGGGCGTGGAGCGCTGGCTCGAGGTCAGCTCGGTGTCGAACTTCCGCGACTATCAGGCTCGCCGCATGAACATCCGCTGGCGCCCCGAACCTGGCGCCAGGCCCGAGATCCTGCACACGCTCAACGGCTCGGGGCTCGCGCTGGCCCGCACCTTCGCCGCGATCCTGGAGGTCTACCAGCAGCCCGACGGGTCGGTCGTGGTGCCGCAGGTGCTCCGCCCGTTCCTGGGCGATCGCATCGGACCGGCGGCCTGACCGCGAGATGGGGCCTCCCGCCGTCGGCGATCACGCGCCCGACTTCACGCTCCGTGACCAGGACAAGGAGCCGGTGACGCTGAGTGACCTGCGGGGCGGTCCCGTGATGCTGGTCTTCTTCCCGCTGGCGTTCAGCTCCACCTGTACGCGCGAGCTGTGCGAGATCCGGGACGACTTCGGCGCGTACGAGCGGCGCGGTGTCACCGTGCTTGGGATCAGCGTCGATTCCACCCACGCCCTGCGGGCGTGGCGCCAGGACCAGGGTTACCGGAACCGGTTCCTCTCGGACCGCTGGCCGGTGGGCGCCGTCGCGAAACTCTACGGCGTCTGGAACGAGAAGGACGGACAGGCGGATCGCGCGACGTTCATCCTGGACGCGGACGGCGTGGTGCGCTACGCGGTGCACAACCCCTCGAGCCAGGCGCGCGACGAGGCCGCGTACGTGGCCGCGCTCGATGCGATGGGCCAGCGCAGGGGCTCCATCTAGCGGCGCTCCCGCCCGGCGGACCGACCCGGCGGCGCACGACCCTAGGCTCCCGCCCGGGGGCGCATCATCGGCCCACCCGATCGAGCAGGGCCGTCTGGTCCCGCACCGTACCGCTCCCGTGACCTTCGGCCCTGTCGAGTGGTGCTTCCCACTGCGGAGACTGCCTCCTCGATGACAGCCGCCGTCGCCCCGGTCATGCGCGCCCCCCGGCGCCGCTCTCTCGAGGAAACCTCCACCGACCACCTGATCCGCCGCATCCGCTGGCATCGCGCGGTCAAGCATGCCAACCAGCCGGGATCGGCGGCGTGGCAGGCGGCCGACGCCCGGGAGCGCTGGCTGATCGCGGTGCTGCAGCAACGGTTCGGCGTCACCACGATCACGCCGGACGGCCTCGACTGGCTGATCCTCTGGGAGCATCAGGCGGACAAGCCCGCCTGAGAGCCTCGCCCGGGCGGCCGGCGGGGCGGAGGCTGGACGTGCCTCTGGCGTGCCTGCCCGCGTCGCGGCCCGCCGCGGCCCTCACGCGACGAGCGAATCACCCGGATGCGGTACGCTCTCGGCCAATCGAACGCGCGATGAAGCTCGCGCCTGCTCCCGCCGCCGCGGGTGATGGCTTCTGGTCGGTGACCGGGAGCCGTCTTCTTTTTCCCGGCGCGTGCTCCCGGCGCCAGGGAGGCGGGGGAGCCGGCGGGCGATGCCGGCGACCCCGGGGGACCTGCAGGCGATGGCGATGGCAGACAGGGACGACGCTCCGTGGACGGGCACCCGCGCGGGGCATCCGCTGGCGGACGACGAGATCCGGTACCTCGGCTGGTTCGGGGCGGGGCCCATCGACGAGCCGGAGACGCAGGTGCGGCTGTGGGAGGCGTGGGGAATGTGCCGGCGCCACGCGCTGGGGTTCCTGGCGGTCGAGTCATCCCTGGACGATGCTGGCGTCTTCCGCCCCGTGGTGGTCTACGACAATGTCATCGATCGGGCCGCGATCGCCCTCGCGCCCCGCAGGCTCCTGGAACGCCCAAGGATCGCGGCCGCCCTGCGCGCGGCGGAGCCGTGCCCCATCTGCGACCCGGGTCGTTCCGGCCGCCGGCAGGCAGTGCTCACGGCCCCGAACATCGTGGAACGGGGACGCAGTCTCGATCCGCTGCGCCTGCTCGCCGACCAGACCAGCGAGCACTGGCAGGCGTGGGTCTGCGGGCTGTGCGCCGGGACCGCTTCTCCGGCACGCTGCCGTCTGCACCTCGCCGAGGACCTTCGCCGGGGGAACGGCGTGGACCTGTGGTACCAGCGGGAGCTGGTGGACGAGCTGTCGCGCCGCCTGCGCGCCTACACGCGGTCCTTCGGCTGGGCAAACCGGGGCACGGAGACCCCAGCCGATCGCGCCGGCCTGTTCGGCGCGATCGGGTGGTGCGGCGGCTGGCGGAGCATCCTGGAGGTTCTGGGCTGAAGCCCTCAGGCCACCCGCCGTTTCGCGTCCTCGGCGGCATCGTTCGGGACAGGCCCGGCGGAGGCCCGGTCGGCCCACGCACGGCGGAGCACCCTCAGGAGCGTGGTGGCCCCCGACGACATCGTGGCCGGGTACGAGAACGTCGTGGTCCGTGCCGCGTCCGACGATGAGGGCTGGGTGAACTCCACGCGCCCCACCAGCGGCGACAGGGTGATCGAGATGTCGCGCAGGACCGCGAGGTCGACCACGCGCAGCTCTCCGCGCCGCAGGACTCCGATCCGCGACGGGGTCACCCCGGCCACCAGCGCTTCCGGGTGGCCCTCGCGCCGAGGGGTGTAGAAGGCCGCCAGCACGTCTTCGGGTGTCAGCGCGGCCCGCAGCGCCGCGACCTCGCGCGCGGCCTCCGGCCCCTGCCGGAACAGCGCCGCCGGCGCGGGGTCGAACTCCACCGCGGCCGGCGCGTACCGGCGCAGGAGGGAGGCCATCCCCTCGACCGGCAGGAACCGCGCCGCCAGATCCCGCAGCACCTCGGCCTCCGCCCGCAACTCCCCGGGCAGGGCGAACACGGCGCCCCCGCCACGCGTCTGCACGTGCAGTTCGAGCGTCTCGTCGCCCGTCAGCCGCACCTCGCGCAGCGCCTCCAGCGCGACCAGCCTGGCGTCCACGCCCCAGTCGAGGAGGTACCGGTCGGGTGGCATGTGGTCGACCATCCAGATCAGCTGGCGATCGGTCAGGAGCAGCAACCCGGCACGGCGCTCCGCCGCACGTCGCGGCAGGCCCAGCCGGCCGCCCCGCAGCGATTCCGGCGGCCGCTCGATGGCGTACAGCAGCCGCTCGTCCACGTCGAGCAGACCCTCGAGGCCTCGGCCGAAGCGTGGAGGGAGCCGGTCCAGTCGATACTCCGCACGGGAGTACGGCGTGGTGAAGCGGCGCTGTGCCGGATCGTTGCCGCCGGCCTGCCAGGCCCGCCCGCCATGGACGCGTCCGGCCTGCCGTCGCACGCGGAAGCGCTGCCGGGCCTCGCGGGCCACGCGATCGGCCGCCACCGCGTCCAGCCACCGTCCGCCCTGGATGCGCGCCACCGTGCGCACCATCGCGTCCGGCGGGAGGGCCTGGCCCGGCAGGTGCGCCACGAGCACCACGCGGTCGCCGTCCTGCAGCGCACCGGCCAGCTCGGCTTCCACCCGGCATCCGGCAAAGCTCGAGGCCGGCAGCGCGACCACCGCCGGGACTTCTGTTCCGTTGCCGTTGTCGGAGTCCAGCAGGTGGGCCCGGTCAAGTCCCAGCCAGAGCCGCCCCTCCCGGGCCGCGACGACGCGCGCCGCGCCGGCGTCCACGATCACGTCGATCCCCGGCCCGAGCGCCTCGTCGACGGCAAGTTCGACGGTGGTCACGGCTCGCCTCCAGGGCCGCCTTCCGCGGGCTCCGACGCGGCCCGTCGAACGATCACCGACGGGTGGCTGCGTGCGGCGGCCAGGTGCGCGTCCGCGATCGGGTCCCCGGCGAACGCCCGCAGCGCCCGTACCGCGGCGGCGGCACGGTACGGATCGCCGTCGCGCCGCGACAGCCGCGCGAGTGGCTCGATTGCCTGCCACTGCCGCCGCTCCCCGAGGAGACGCGCGGCCAGGATCGCGGTCCCGGTGTCCGGGTGCTCCAGCGCCCAGATCAGCCCGCCGTCGAAGTCGCGCGCCGTCTCAAGCGTCGATCCGCACCGCCGGCACGCCGTGTCGGACCAGGCGTTGATCCCGTAACAGGCGGGGCAGACACGGGAGGGGCCCTCGCCGGTCACCGCGTTCGACCCGGCTCGAGGCCGGCCGGTGCCCCGCGGCGCGCCAGTGTCCCGGGGCCCGCCGGTGCCCCAGGGCTCGCCGTTGACGCGGGGCTCGCCGGCGACGGGTCCGGGTGCGCTCACGGGTGCCCGTCCAGCCGGGTCCGTGGCCTGTTCAGGCATGCTCCACCTCTCGCAGCCGCGCGATCGAGGTAGAAGCCGTCAGCGGAACCGCAAATCGTCGCCGTCGCGACAGGCGGGCTTCATCGCCGCGGGGATTCTAGCGCCTGGCCGTCACGTGAACCGCTGCGGGGCCGATCGACCACCGTTACCCTGGGTTCCCTGCCGTCCGGCCGGTGACATCCGGCGCCGGGCGGGTAACCTGACGGGGATTCTGCGGCCGTGTTGCAGCGAGGGGCGGTGTGCCCCGGACGGCGTGCGACCCACGGCCGACCACGGAGGCTTGTTCCATGACCGCCATTGCCTCGGTTCACGCCCGCGAGATCCTGGACTCCCGCGGCAACCCCACCGTCGAGGTCGACGTCGAGCTCGATGACGGCGCCACCGGGCGCGCGGGGATCCCGTCCGGCGCGTCCACCGGCAGCCACGAAGCGGTCGAGCTTCGCGACGGCGACAAGCGGCGATTCAACGGCAAGGGCGTGCTGAAGGCCGTCGCCAACGTCAATGACGTGCTCGGCCCGGCGGTCGAGGGGATGGACGCGGACGACCAGGCGGCCCTCGACCATGCCATGATCGAGCTGGACGGGACGCCGAACAAGGGCCGGCTCGGCGCCAACGCCATCCTCGGTGTGTCGCTGGCCGCCGCGCGCGCCGCTGCCGAGGACGGGGGCGTTCCGCTCTATCGACACCTCGGGGGCCTCCGGTCCCGCACGCTGCCCCTGCCCCAGTTCAACATCCTCAACGGGGGGAAGCACGCGGTGGACTCCTGCGATTTCCAGGAGTTCATGGTGGCGCCCATCGGTGCTCCCACGTTCGCCGAGGCGGTCCGCTACGGGTCCGAGGTCTTCCAGGCCCTGCGCGCCGAGCTGCACGATCGCGGCCTGGCCACCGGGCAGGGCGACGAGGGCGGCTTCGCGCCGACGCTGCCGTCCAACGAGGCCGCGATCGAGACGGTGGTGAAGGCGATCGAGCGGGCGGGCTACCGGCCCGGCGAGGACGTCGCGGTCTTCCTCGACCCTGCGACCAGCGAACTGGTCGAGTCGGGCGAAGACGGGAAGCCGTACCGGTACCGCCTGGCCAGGGAGGGACGCACCCTCGATTCCGGCGAGCTGATCGACCTGTGGGAGAGCTGGATCGCCCGCTACCCGATCCTCTCGCTCGAAGACGGCCTGGCGGAGGACGACTGGGCCGGCTGGCAGGAGATGACCCGGCGACTCGGGTCGCGCGTGCAGCTGGTGGGCGACGACATCTTCGTCACCAACCCCGACCGACTGGCGCGGGGGCTGAAGGAGAAGAGCGCCAACGCGATCCTGATCAAGCTCAACCAGATCGGGACGCTCACCGAGACGCTCGAGGTGGTCGAGACCGCGTTCGAGGCCGGCTGGGGCGCGGTGGTCAGCCACCGCTCCGGCGAGACCGAGGATTCCCTGCTCGCGGACTTCGTGGTGGGCGCGGGGATCCGCCAGATCAAGAGCGGCGCGCCGTCCCGCTCCGAGCGCGTCGCGAAGTACAACCGGCTGATGCGGATCGAGGAGGAGCTGGGAACCTCCGCCCGCTTCGCCGGCGGGGATCCGGTGCGAGCCTTCATCCGCTGACCCGCTGGTAATATCGCTGATGGCGATGAGGCTCGCCCGGTCGGGTCAACCGACGATCCGCGCATGACGCTGACAGCCTCTGCACACCGGTGCGGAGGCTGTCATGGTTTCGGATCCTGCGATCGTCGCCGAGCCCGGGGGCCGCGCCGAGGAGGTCCGTGGTTCCGGCTCGGCGCCTCCGCGCCCGCCGGATCCGGCGCGTCTGTCGACTCCGGCACGTGCCGCGCGCCGGGCCGCGCAGCGGCGACGGGCCACGATCGCACGTCACGGCCGGATCCGCCACGGTCCCCGCGTGCCGACACCGCGTGCCACGCCCAAGCTGCCCGCGGACCTGATGCCCGCGGAGCGTGATCGACGCCGTGCCGCCGTCGCGCAGCTCCTGGTGCGCACCATGCGCTCGGTCCCCATGCCTGGCGTGCCGCCCTTCTCGCGACGGGACCGGATGGTGCTCGGCACCGTGGTGGTGCTCGAAGCGCTCGTCGTGGGACTCATCGCCGCCGCGAGCCACCGCTGATCTGCGGTGCGAACACCCTTCGTCGTCGTGCGGGCGATCGGATCCCAGGGCTGGGCCGTGGCGGAGCGGCCGGTGGACCACCCGACCTCGCTGTCGGTCGAACGGGTCGCGGACGAGCTCCGCTCCACGGTGCGCAGCGAGACCGGACGAACCCCGACTATCGTGGTGACGGACCCGGACGAACGAGACGTCACCGCGGCCTACGAGGTCAACTGAGCGGATGCGCCTCCTGATCGTGAGTGACCTCCACGCGAACCTCGCCGCGCTCGAGCGGGTCAGGGAGACCGTGGACGCCGCGGTCTTCCTCGGTGATGCGGTGGACTACGGCCCGGACCCGGCCGCGGCGGTCGCCTGGCTTCGGGAGAACGCCACGTACGCCGTGCGGGGGAACCACGACGAGGCGGTCGCGCACGGTGCACCCACCCGTGCCGCGCCCGCATGGGCGGACCTGGCAGAGCGCAGCGCGACCTGGACCAGGGGAGTGCTCGAGGAACGGGACCGGGCGTACCTGGGCGAGCTGCCGGTGAGGCTGCGCTTCTCGTTCGCCGGCGCGAGTTTCGAGGCCGTGCACGCGGCGCCGCTCGATCCCCTGTACCAGTACCTGCCGCCCGAGACGCCCGAGGAGGAGTGGCGGCGCCAGCTGGCCGGGGTGGACGCCGACTGGCTCCTGTACGGGCACACGCACCGCCCGCTGCTGGCACGCTTCGGGGGCGTGACCGTGCTCAATCCGGGCAGTGTCGGACAGCCCCGGGCAGGCGCGCCCCTCGCCTCGTACGCGGTCTGGGACGACGGCGACGTGTTCCTGGCCGCCCGCCGGTATGGCGTCGACGAGACCGTGGGGCGGCTGGAGCGGCTGCGCCTGGGCCGGTCCGGGACCGCGGAACTCGTGCGGATCCTGCGGACCGGTGCCACGCGGGGGCGGGCGCCGGTTCCCGGCGCCGGCGAAGCCTCGCGCGCTGCGGTCGGGCCATCCGCCGGGGAGCGCTCCGGCGATGGGTAGCGGCCGGCTCGAGATCGAGCGCAAGTGGTTGCTGGCGGCACCGCCCTCGGATGCCGAGCTGCGCGCGCTCGGTGCGGAACCGATCGGCATCGAGCAGGTCTACCTGCTCGGCACTCCGGAGGCGCCCGTTCGCCGCATTCGGCGCAGCGAGCACTCCGGCCGGGTCGAGTACACGTACACCGAGAAGCGGTTCGTCGCCGGTATCGTTCGCGTGGAGGGCGAACTGGAGATCAATGCCGCGGAGTACTCCCGGCTGCTGCACGAGGCGGACCCCGCCCGCGGTCCGATCCGGAAGACCCGCCACGTCTTCGACTATGCCGGCAACACCCTGGAGCTGGACGTGTTCGACCGGCCGCCGGGCATCTGCATGCTCGAGATCGAGTTCGATCGCTCGGACGCGCCGGAGCCCGAACTGCCGGCCTGTCTCAGGATCCTGAGGGACGTGAGCGAGGACCCCGCGTACCTCAACGTCACGCTGGCGCGCGCGGACGCCGAGCCGGGCGGCTGAGCGCCGGCACCACCCCTCCAGGGCTTCCCCGGCGCGTACCCGTCAGCCGGGGACGGCGTCCTCGCCCGGGACGGCGTCCTCGCCCGGGACGGCGACCGCGGCTTCGGCGGCGACCGCAGCCTCGAGTTCCAGCACCAGGCCCATCAGCCTGCGCACGTGCGGGTCGAGCACCTCGCCCAGCCGGGGATCCGTGTCTCCGTACGCGTGCATGCCACGGGCGTCCATCTCGCCGATGCTCTGCCACGACATGGCCAGCAGGGCGACGATCATCCCTCGTGGGTCGCGCTCCTCGCGTGGCAGGACGAACGCCTCCGCGATCGATGCGATCACGTCGTGGATGCCCGCGATCAGCCTGTCGATGCGCGCAGACTGCCCGGGGGTGAAGGCCGGCCGGGGACGGTGGTACAGGACCCCGCCGTCCTCGTGCTCCATGAGATCGCGGATTGTGCTGATCCGCTCCTCCAGCAGCCGCAGGGTGATCGCCAGGGCCCGTTCCTGACTCTGGTTCAGCGGCGCCGGAACCGCCTGCGCCCGCTCTGGCCCGTTCATGCGGACGACGCCGAAGCCGTGGCGCCCGGAGCCCGGCCGAACACGTGCCGGTACACGTCCTCGCCGAAGCTCGTCGGCAACGGCTCGCCCTCGACCACCCGGAACGTGCGCGTGCCGTCGTCCTGCCGCTGCGCCCGAAGGAACAGGGCGCGGCCGGGCGGCTCCCGGTAGAAGCCGTGCGCAAGGTCGAACAGGTGGGTCACGTAGCACACCTTGACGCCCGAATCGACGAGGGCCCGCACGATCTGCCGGGCGATCTCGGAGCCCTCCCGCTCGTTCGTGGAGGCGAAGGATTCGTTGAGGAGGACCAGGCTGCCGCGGGTCACCTGCGCGATGATCGCGCGCATCCGGATCAGCTCCTCGTCGAGCTTCCCGCTCTTCATGGTGGCGTCCTCCTCGCGCTTGAAGTGCGTGAAGACACCGGCCGACGCGTCGGCGCGGAAGTCCGCCGCGCCCACGAACATGCCGCTCTGGGTCATGAGCTGGGCCAGGCCGACGCTCCGCAGGAATGTCGACTTGCCGCCACGGTTGGCGCCCGTGATGATCACGAGGCGTCTCCCGTCGGCGTCCAGGTCGTTCCCCACGACCGAATCGTCCGTGGTCAGGGCCAGCGACACGTCGTACAGGCCGTGGCCGGACATCACGGGCTCGCCCGACGACACGGCAGGGAAGCAGGTCGGGGCACCCGTCTCGGCCAGCCGGTCACGCAGGTTGAGGCAGCCGACGTAGAAGCCCAGCTCGGTGCGCAGCATCGTGAAGAAGCTGAGGATGTGGTCGGTGGACTGGGCGAGCGCGATGGCGACCTGGCTGACCCCCCGGTCCCGCAGCTCCGCCATCGCCCGGGCGCCCGCCTCGTCCCGGTCGGGCAGCTGCCACACGTAGCCGGTGCGATCGGGGAGGATCCGGTCCTTCCAGCCCTGCCGTCGCTGCCGGGGGCTGCGCAGGACGTACTGGGTGCCCTTGTTGCCGGTCCCCAGCTGGGCGCTGACCAGCACGCCCTCCCGGAACTCCAGGATCTTCAGGTGCCTGTCGATCGACGCGAGGTACGTGTCGTCGAGCTCGTGCTCGATCATGCCGAAGAAGGCCGCGAACCCCTCCGACTCGAACTGCGCGCGGTGCGTGTCGGCGATGAGCCGGATCCGCCTGATGAGGCCCATGAAGAGCTGCAGCACCTGTACCGACCGGTGCAGCAGTCCTTCCGGGTACCGATCGCCGAACACCCCGGCCCAGATCTTCTTCTCCCGCAGCACTGCCTCCTCGGCGATCGCGTAGAGCTCCCGGACCACGTCCGGATGGCGCATGCAATCGGCCAGGACGCGCTGCCGGTACACGATCGCCACCGGATCGTGCAGGCTGGCGAGGACGCCCGACCTTGCCACGTCCAGCAGGAACGGGTCGCCGGCGGCCATCGCGTCGAGCAGCGTGTCGAGCTCCAGGTCCTGCGTCAGTTCCGCCGCGTTCGGCGGCTGGTCCGAGGCCGGTTCGAAATCCCGGTCCCGGTACATCAGCAGGGCCTTCATGGTGCGAGCCTCGCCGTGATGTCGCGGTAGGTGAGGCCGTACTTCTCGGCGATGGCCCAGGCGTAGGCGCGCCCGTCGGCCGGTCGCCGCAGCACCTTGAACGTGCGGCGTGCCGCATCTCTCGCGTCCACCCCGCTGACCATGCTCACGGTGGCCTCGCTCAGCGAGGCGAGCTCGTCGAGGAACGTGACCGACACGCCGAGCATGTCGCGCCGGATGATCTCTTCAAGGATGTCCCGCCCGATAACCAGCGCGTCGTCGGTGGTGGTCGCGCTGAAGCTCTCGTTCATGACCACGATGCTGGACGAGGTCGCCTCGGCAAGGATGGCGTGGATCCGGCGCAGATCGCCCTCCAGCTTCCCGCTCAGGTTCTGCAGGTCCTCCTCCTGCTCGAAGTGGGTGTGGAGACGGTCGAACAGGAAGAGCCGGGCGTCGGTCCCGGGAACCGGCCAGCCCAGGCTGGCCAGGTAGTGCAGCTGTCCGAACATCCGGGCGAACGTCGTCTTGCCGCCCTGGTT
>JAJYEB010000020.1 GCA_021790375.1 Chloroflexota bacterium
AGCGGCGCCATGTCGGGGTCCTTCGAGTCGAGCAGCCGCAACGGGTTGGCCGACAGGCGCGCGCGCTCCAGGTCGGGCAGCCGGTCGAGGTGCGCACCGAAGAACGCGGTGAGCTCGGCGATGTAGGCCGGCCGGCAGGCGGGATCGCCGATCGAGTTCAGGAGGACCTTGACGTTCGAGAGCCCCGCCTCGGTGTAGAAGCGATGGCCGAGCTCGACGATCTCGGCATCGATGGCCGGGCCCGGATCGCCGATCGCCTCGACGTCCCACTGCCAGAACTGGCGGTAGCGGCCGGCCTGGGGGCGGTCGTACCGGAACATCGGCCCGACGTACTGCACGCGCACCGGCTGGGGCAGCGTGTGCATGCCGTGCTGCACGTACGCCCGCACGATGCCGGCGGTCGCCTCGGGGCGCAGGGACCAGGACTCCGCCTCCTCGGTCCGTGGCTGGATGCGGAACAGCTCCTTCTCCACGATGTCGGTGACCTCGCCGACGCCGCGCTCGAACACCGAGGTCTGCTCGAACAGCGGCGTCTCGATCCCGGCGTACCCGTACCGGCGGGCGAGATCGCCGGCGAGAGACGACAGTCGCTCCCACGCCGGCCGCTCGGCCGGCAGCAGGTCGCGGGTGCCGCGCGGAGCTCGGAAGGAGGGCATGGCCGAAGTCTATCCGGTGGGGCGCCCGGGTCGTGCGGCTCGGGCCGCGGGCGCCACCCGAGCGGTCGTGCTGCGGGCGTCGCCCAGGCCGCCCGCTGCGTTCAGGCCGCTCGCAGCGTTCAGGTCGCTCGCGGCGTTCAGGTCGCTCGCGCCGCCCGAGCCGCGGCGCCCGTCGCGCCACCCGGCACAATGAACGGCATGAATCGATGGACCCGGCCGTGACTGCGCGCCCGGTCCCGGTGCACCTGTACGTGCGGCCTGCCCTCCGCCGTCTCGGCGACCGCCTGCTGGTCCGCGGCTGGCTGGCGATCACCATCGGCAGGTCGATCATCAGCTGGCGCGTGCTGGATTCCGTGGAGCTTGCCCACGAACTCGAACACGTGCGGCAATGGCAGCGGCACGGGGCGGCGGGGTACGTGGCGAGGTACGCGCTGGCCTCCCTCCGGGCGGTGCTTGCCGGGGGGGACTGGTATCGCGACAACGCGTTCGAGCGAGAAGCGAGGGAGGCTGCGCAGCGCGCCACCCTGGGAACGTGACCGAACCGCCCCATCATCGGGGAGGTCGCCGCCATCCCACGGCGCGCTCCGCCCGCATCGCACGCCACGGCGCCCCGCCCGGACCACGCGCGACCGGGCAGTCCGCCCGCATCACACTGCCTGGCGATCCCGCCCGGACCACGCGCGACCGGGCAGTCCGCCCGCATCATGGAGAACTTGCACCGCTGGAACCTTAACGTCGATCCGGGGCGCGAAACCGCCGGCCTGCCGGTGCGGCTGATCCGCGGCCGAGCACGATCACGTCCCCGTCCGGGCCGATGACACCCGGAAAGGCGTCGTGAACACGCCATAGCGTTCCGCCCATGCACAAATTGCAGGATTCCCACGGGCACAGCCCGGGGTTGTCCGTGAGTGCCGCAGGCTCCCCGCGGGACGTCCCGGGGCTGTCCGGGATCACCGCGGCATTCCCGCGGCGGCCGGGACGGGCCGGCGATGGACACCGGCTCGCGGCGGCCGACAAGGCCGGCGTTTGACCACGACTCGATGCGGCCGAACAAGGCCGGCGTTGGACCCCGACTCGATGCGGCCGAGAGGCCGGCCGGCGCTGCGACGCCGCCCGACGGCAACGGCTCACCCGGCCCCCGGCGCGCGTGCGGCTCCGCCCGGCAGGGCGGACACGCGCGCCCCGTCAGGTCAGCGCGCGCTGGACCGAGAAGACGTCCTTGACCTGCTCGAGGCGCGACAGGACCCGGGCGAGCTGCGCGACCGATGCCACCTGCAGCGTGGCGTTCACCGTGGCGGTGCGGTCGGCGTGCGTCTCGACGTGGGCCGCCAGGATGTTGACCTTCTGCTCGGCCACCACGTTGGTGATGTCGGAGAGGAGCCCCGTCCGATCGTAGGCGTCCAGGCGGATGGCGATCGGGTAGGTCCGCTCCGCGGCCCCCTCCCACTCCACCTCGATCAGCCGCTCCACGTCCTTCTCGTGCAGGATCGTCACGCACTCGCGCAGGTGGACCGTGACTCCCTTGCCCCGCGTGATGAACCCGATGATCGGGTCGCCCGGGATGGGGTGGCAGCACGCGGCGAACCGCACCAGCAGGTCGCCCACGCCCTTCACCCGCACCCCGCCCGCCTGCGCCGGGGGTGCCGGGGGTGCCACCTGCGGCAGGACGGTCTCGTTCGAGTCGTCCACCACGCCCATCCGGATCACGGCCTGCTGCGCACTCACCGCGCCGTAGCCCACCGCTGCCAGGAAGTCGTCGACCGTCGGGAACTTGTAGAGCTCCGCCATCTCGGAGACGCGCTCGGATCCGACACGCTCCAGCGACGTGCGGGCCAGCCTGCGCAGCTCGCGATCCAGTGACTCCCGCCCGTGCGCGATGTTCTCCTCGCGCTGCTGGCGCTTGAACCACTGGCGGATCTTCTCCCGCGCGTGGGTGGTGCGGACGATCGACAGCCAGTCCCGCGAGGGGCCGTGCGCGGCCTTGGTGGTGACGATCTCCACGATGTCGCCATTGCGCAGCTTGTAGTCGAGGGGCACGAGCCGGTTGTTGACCTTGGCGCCGATGCAGCGATGGCCGATGTCGGTGTGGATCCGGTACGCGAAGTCGAGCGGCGTGGAGCCCGCCGGCAGGTCCTTCACCTCGCCCTTCGGGGTGAACACGAAGACCTGGTCCTGGAAGACGTCGAGCTTGAGCCCCTCGACGAACTCGGTGGCGTCGGCGACCTCGCGCTGCCACTCCATGAGCTGCCGGATCCAGGCCAGCTTCGCGTCGTAGTCCCGGTCGGACTTCGAGCCCTCCTTGTACCGCCAGTGCGCCGCGATCCCGACCTCGGCGATGCGGTGCATCTGGTGCGTCCGGATCTGGACCTCCAGCGGGTGCCCCTCCAGGGCCATGACGGCGGTGTGCAGGCTCTGGTAGCCGTTGGCCTTGGGCATCGCGATGTAGTCGTCGAACTGGCCGGGGATCGGGCGCCAGAGGGAGTGCACCACGCCGAGGGCCGCGTAGCAGTCCTTGACCTCGTCGACCAGCACGCGGATCGCGTAGACGTCGTAGACCTCGTCGAAGTTGGCCGACTTGCGCTGCATCTTGCGGTGGATGCTGTACAGGTGCTTGGGGCGGCCGGAGAGGTTGGCCTCGATGCCGCTGGCCACGAGCGCCTCCTCCAGCTCGGCCATGGCGCGGTCGACATAGGTCTCTCGGGCGGCCCGGCGCGTCTCCAGCTGCTGGGCGAGCGAGCGGAACGCCACCGGCTCGAGCACCTTGAACGAGAGATCCTCGAGTTCCCACTTCATCTGCCAGATCCCGAGCCGCTCGGCGAGCGGCGCGTAGATCTCGAGCGTCTGGCGGGCGATGCGCTGCTGCTTCTCCGGCGGGAGACCCGCGATCGTGCGCATGTTGTGCAGCCGATCGGCCAGCTTGATGAGGACGACGCGCACGTCCTCGGCCATGGCCAGGAACATCTTCCGGATGTTCTCGGCCTGCCGCTCCTCGTGGCTGTGCGCGCTGAACTTCGACAGCTTGGTGACGCCGTCCACGAGCCGCGCCACCTCCGGCCCGAAGCGCTCCTCGACGTCCTCCAGCGAGTACTCGGTGTCCTCCGGGATGTCGTGGAGGAGCGCGGCCTGGATCGCGACCGGGTCGAGCCCAAGCTCGGCGAGCGTCTGCGCGGCGGCGATCGGGTGGGTGACGTACGGCTCGCCGCTCGCCCGCTTCTGGTCCGCGTGCGCCTCGACCGCGAACCGGTAGGCACGTTCGACGCCGGACAGGTCGGCCGTGGGATGGTGCTCCTGGACCTCGGCGACCAGCTGGCGCACGGACGCGTCGAGGTCCACGGAGGTCGGCGCCGGGCTGGCGTCGAGACCTCCCCGGGCGCCGCCCCGGCGGCCGGGGCGGGAGGGGGCGCTGGCTGGCTCGATCGACATGGGGGCCCATCATACCGCTCGACTGCGGGCCCACCGGCCGGGCTCCCGGCCCACCGCGGCTCAGCGGACCGCAGCGCGCTCGGCGGCCCGCGGCAGTTGCCGCCCACCGCAGCTCAGCGGACCGCAGCAGGTTCCGCGGCCCGCGGCAGTTGTCGCCCACCGCGGCTCAGCGAACGCGACGGACCAGGTTCCACCCGGCGCCCAGCAACCGGCGGCTCGCATGATCGTGGGCGCGGACGAAGACGACCCCGCGGGCCCCGAAGCCACGCTTGAACTCGTAGAGGTTCCACAGCGGGTGGGCGCGATCGGCCGGCAGGCCGGGAGCGTCCCGCGTGTCGACACCGCCGAGGTCGTACACGGTGAACCCGTTGGCCGCCCCCCAGCGAAGGATCTCCCACTGCAGCAGGTGGTTGGCCCGGGTCCCCCGCAGGTCGGCCCCGTCGGGCGACCCCGCAACGTGCGATACCAGCCGGCGGCCGCAGTGCAGGAGCACGACCCCGTTCAGGCGCTGCCCCGACACGCCGGCGAACCAGAGGCTCGCCAGGCCGGCCTCGCCGAGGGCTCCCCACTGGTCGAGCTGATACGCGCGGTCCCGGACGATGAACCCCTCGCGGCGCCCGGTCGCCTCGAACATGTCCCAGAAGGCGGCCAGCGCCTCGTCTCGTCCCGGTGTCCCGGCGAGGTCCGCGCGCTCGACCGTGACGCCGGCACGGCGCGCCTTGTTGATGTTCCGCGCGGTGCTGTCGCCGAGCAGCTCGTGCTGCGCTTCCTCCGTCTCCCGGATCGGGACCAGCATGCCTGTCCGCGAGACCTGGACCTCGCGCGGCGATGGACGGAAGCCCTCGGTGGGGAGAGCGGAGGCCTCCGCACCACCGTCTTCCCACGCGGGGTCCACCGTGAGGACGGCCGCCCGGCGGGCGCGGGCCACGCGGCGCATCCCCTGCAGCGCCATCCGGGCCGCCTCCGGGCCGTCCGCCAGCAGGACCGGGCCCCGCGGTGCGTAGAGGTAGGTGAGACGCCCCAGCGGGCCGGGAAGCATGGGCGCGAGCGGACGTTCCTGGAGCGACGCGACCGCCACGCGCTCCGGCCCGTGCTCGATGACCACCCGGAGCGGCCGCCACCCCAGCCGGGCCTTGCTGGCGCCCCAGGCATGGGACTGGAAGACCTCGCCCCTCGGGCTGCGGGCGGCCAGCGCGTCCCAGCGCTCGGGGTCCCAGCCGGTCGCATCCACGACGCGGAGCTGGGCCGGGTCGGCGTCGGTCTGCGGCACGGCGGCGATGATACGCGCCCGTTCAGGGCCGCAGCCGCTCGCGCAGGTCCCGCACCGCGTACCACGCCGGCGACAGCACGAGGTCGAACGTGCCCGGGTGCCGGAGCGGCGTCCCCCCGAACCCCCGCTTGAACAGGCTGAACCCGGCCCAGGCCGGATCGGCCGACGCGTCGCCGGGCTCCGCCACGCCCCACAGGTCCAGGCTCTCGCGCCCGTCGGCCGCCAGCGCCTCGATGCAGGCCCACAGCGCCGCGTACGGGCCACCCGCGTGGCGCAGTGCCGGCTCGCGAAGGGAGGCGGCGTAGAGGTAGGAGGCGCGCGGCCCGACCGCGAGGGCGAGACAGCCGGCGATCGACCGGCCGTCGAGATCGGCGAGGACGAGGTACGCGTCGCCGCGGGCACCGAACGACGACGCAATCGTCTCGAAGGCAGCTGGCGACCGGACCCGGAACCCTGCCCGCGCCCCGGTCCCCTCGAGCAGCGCCGCGAACGTGCGATACGCGCCAGGGTCCTCGCCCCGCACGACCCGCGGCCGCACCCGCTCGCGCGCGGAGCGACGGACCAGATTGCGGGTGTCCTTCTCCAGGCGGGCGAGGATCACGTCCGGGCCGGGCCGGAGGTCCAGGATCCGGGTCGACGGCGCCTGCAGGTCGGCTCGCGCGCGGCGCAGCCCCCGTCCCAGGAGCTGCGCCTCCAGCCGGCTTCCGGGCACATCGGCGGTCGCACGCGGGTCGAGCTTCAGGACGATGCCCCGTTCGGCACGGCCCACGGCACCCAGCCCGTCGAGGAGGCTCGAGAGGACCGCCTCGCCATCGGACGACCGGGCGTCCCACGCGGGCCCGTGAGGCACGTAGAGCACCCGGCGGCCGGCAACGGCCTCGCGGACCAGCACCTGTGCGACCCCGCGCAGCCGCCCGCTGTCATCCGTGGCCACCAGCCGCACGGGACGCTCGTCGCCGGTCGATGCCACGTCGCCCCACGCCCACGCCTGGAGCGGGTCCGCCGACGGCAGCGCCGAGACCAGGGCGTCCCAGGCCGCGCGATCGGCCCCGGTGGCAGGACGGGTGACGATGCCGCCCGCCACCACCTCTGTCGCCCCGGTCACCGGCCTGCGCTCCCTGCGGCACTGCCCCGCGAACGACGGGTCCAGGCCTCCACCACCGCGGCCAGGGCGGCCTCGGCGACTGCCCGTTCATCCCAGGGGTGCGGGCCGTCGGCCATCTCGATGGTGGATTCGTGTCCCTTGCCGGCCAGCAGCACCACGTCGCCGGGGCCGGCACGCTCGACGGCCGCGCGGATCGCGGCCGTCCGGTCGGGGATCACCAGCAGGTCACGGCCCGGGGTTCTGCCGGCCTCCTCGGCGCCGGTGGCAATCTCGCGCAGGATGCGCTCGCGGTCCTCGCCGCGCGGGTCCTCGTCCGTCACCACCACGAGGCGGCACCGCTCGCCGGCCACCCGGCCCATGATCGGGCGCTTCAGCACGTCGCGCTCGCCCGCCGAGCCGAACACGACCACCAGGCCACCACCGGATTCCGCCGCCACGGGCGCCAGGTCGTCCAGGACCAGCCGCAGCGCGTTGGGCGTGTGCGCGTAGTCCACGACCACCGAGAACGGGAGGCTCGTGGGCACGCGCTCCATTCGGCCCGGCACGCGCTCCACGGCTTCGAGCCCTCGTCGCATCGCCTCGGGGTCGAGGCCGAGCGCCTCGCCGACCGCGACGGCCGCCAGCGCGTTGTGCCCGTTGAACGACCCGGCCAGGCGCAACGCCAGTGGCCCGCGCCAGCGCGACGTCTCCACGTCGAGGCGCAGGCCGGTGGCGTCCTGCCGCAGGGACACCATCCGCACGTCCGCCGCCGAGGCCCGCCCGTACGTGACGAGGCGGGCGCCCGCCCGCCGCGTGGCGTCCGCGAATTCGCCGGCCCACCTGTCGTCGAGGTTGATCACCCCGGTCTTGCCCCAGCCCTTCTCCGGGTTGCGCTCGCCCGCCGCGAGCGCCTCGAACAGGCGTCGTTTCGCCGCCCGGTACGCCTCGTGCGTGCGGTGGAACTCGAGGTGCTCGTGGGTCAGGTTCGTCAGGACCGCCACGTCGTACGCCACCTCGCCGACGCGATCCTGGGCGAGCCCGTGGGAGGTCGACTCGACCACGGCGAAGCGGTCGCCTGCCGCGACCATCGCCGCCAGCGCCGCCTGCAGCTCGGGCGCCTCCGGCGTGGTGGAGCGGCTCGCTCCGCCGAGGCGCCGGCCACCCGCGACGGTCGTCACGGTCCCGCTCAGACCGCAGGGGTACCCCGATGCCTCGAGCATGGCGCGCACGAGGAAGCTCGTGGTGGTCTTGCCGTCCGTGCCGGTGATGCCCACGACCCCAAGCGCCGCACTGGGAAACCCCTCCAGCCAGGCCGCCGCGGTGGCGAGGGCGGGCCGGGCCGCTCGCACCACCAGCTGCGGCACGCGGACCTCCGGCAGCGGTCGCTCCACGAGGAGTGCCTCCGCCCCCGCGGCCAGCGCCTGCCGCACGAAATCGTGCCCGTCGGCGCGAGCCCCAGGGATGGCCGCGAACAGGCTCCCCGCCGACACGCGCCGCGAGTCGTAGTCCACGCGCCGCACGCGGACGCCGGCCGCCGCCGTCCACGCCGGCAGCACGGTCACCAGGTTGGCCCGAGCCGACAGCAGGTCCGCGAGTTCCACCAGGTCCCCGGGCGCTTGCGCGCCAGCGGCACGTGCGGCAGGCAGCGGCCGTGGCGTGGTGCCGTCAGCAGGCACTCCCGGTTCACCGGCGCCGGAGCCGGGCTGCGGCCGAGGCACCGCGCCGGGTTGGGGCACTCGCGGGAGTTCGGCGCCGGAGCCGGCACGCGCATGGCGCCCCGTGCCACGCCCCCCGCTCACGGTTCGCCCCCCTCGCCCACACCGGGCCGCTCCCGGTCGAGCCGGCGCCGCGCAACCCCGACCCGCACCGCCTGTGCCGCTTGGACCGCCCGCCGGACGAGCGGCCGGACCTCCAGCTCCAGCCCGCCGATGTAGTCGACCTCCCGGCCGCCGAACCCGACCTTGAACTGCTCGATCCCGGCGTGCGACAGCCCCCAGAGGTCGTACACGGCGTACCCCGCGTCGCGCGACGAGCGGATCGCCTCCCACTTGAGCAGGTAGTTCGCCCGCGACTCCGCACCGGCGCGGGTCATGCCGCCGTACGGCTCGACGATCCGGCGGCCCCACCCGACCAGCATCAGCGCGGCCTGCGCCTGGCCCGACGCATCCTGCGCAAGCAGCAGCCTGGCCCGGCCCCGTGCCGCGTATGCGTGGTGGACCGCCCGGTACGTGGCGGCCGTCCGGTAGGTGAAGCCCGCCCGGCGCGCGGTGTCCACGTAGATCGCGTAGAAGTCGTCCAGCCGATCGGCTCCGGCCTCGATGACCACGATCCCGGCACGGCGCGCCTTCTGCACGTACTGCCGCCACTTGCCCCGCAGGTCTCCCCACAGCGCCTCCTCGGGCATCGCCAGGTCGATCCAGCGCGAGCGGGCCGGCTGCGGTGACGGGCAGGACCTCCAGCCCGCGGTCCTGAACCAGTCCAGCTCGGGGCCCCCGGCCTCGATCTCCGGGTCGATCACCACGTGGCTCAGCCGCGCTTCGACGGCCGCCCGCCGCAGGGCACCGGTCCAGCGGTGGACCGCCTCCTCGTCGAGCCCGGCCGCCACCGGGCCGCGCGGCGCGTACCCCACCGACCAGCGCAGCGGTCCGATCCGGTGGGTGAGCAGCTGGCAGCCCACCGTACCCGCGGGACCGCCGACCACCACGCGTCGAGCACGCCACCCGTTGCGTGCCTTGACCTCCGCCCAGGGGGTCGCCTGCAGGTACGGCGCCAGCGCGGTCGAGGCCACGAAGACGTCCCAGGCCGAGGGATCGGCCTCGAGCGTCGCGGGGTCGGGCCGGGATGCGGGTACGTCCATGTCAGGCGATTCTCCGCCCGAGCGTGTCGCGCAGCAGCCGCAGGGAGTCCGGGAGCTCGGGGACGCGCGCGAGGAAGCACCACGCGGCGTAGACCGCGGCGCCGGCGGCGGTGGCGACCACGAGCTCGACCAGCACCAGCACGCGGCCGGGTGTGACGCCCACCACGCTCCCGACGACACCGAGCACCCAGCCGGCCGCGGCCGCCGCCAGCAGCGAACCGACCGCGAACACGACCGCCGCGAGCGCCAGGCGGCCGAGATCCAGGCCCGCGGTCCGGCGGGCCAGCAGCACCGTCAGCAGGACCGCCTCCGCCCACGCCCCGGCGGCGATCCCGAGGGCGAGCCCGCGCAGGCCCAGCGGTCCCACCGTCGCCACCGACACGACCACGTTGATCGCGACGGCGAGCAGCGCGGCACCCACGGGTATGCGCGTCTCGCGGTCGGCGTAGAAGGCCCGGGCGAGCACCACCACGAGCGAGTCGGCCGCCAGCCCGACCAGGAAGAACAGCAGCGCGTCGGCCGTCGCCAGCACGTCCGCGCGGTCGAAGTTCCCGTACCCGAACAGCAGGTCCACCACCTGCGTCCGCACCACCATGCCCACGGCCGCGAGGAAGAGCATCACGAACAGCAGCAGCCGCAGCGACCGCGTGACCAGGCGCCCGAACGTCACGTGCTCGCCGGCCGCCAGCGCGGTCGACATCGACGGCAGGAGGATCACGCCGAGGGGCAGCCCGAGGACGCCGATCGGGATCTGGTAGGCGGTGAACGCCGCGTTGTACCAGGGAAGCGCCGCGGTCCCCAGGCCGGTCGCGAGCAGCGTGTTGACGATGAACGTGATCTGGGTCGCGCCCAGCCCCACCGCGCGCGGGGCGACCAGGCGCACCACCTCGCGCGTCTCGGGGTCGGCCACGTCCGCCACCCGCTGATAGCGGTAGCCCATCGCGTCGAGCGGCATCACCTGGACCAGCAGGCTGAGCAGCCCGCCGATCACCACGCCCACCGCCGCGACCGTTACCCCCATGCGGCCCCCCAGCAGGATCACCGGGACGATGATCGACAGGTTGTAGAGGAGCGGAGCGACGGCGGCAGCCGTGAAGCGGTTGCCCGCGTTCAGCACGCTCGTGGCGACCGCCGAGAGCGCCAGCAGGATGGGTGAGAGCAGCATGATCCTGGAGAGCTGCACGGCGAGGTCCATCTGCTCGCGCGTGAAGTCCTGGGTGATGAGCGGCATGATCCACGGCGCGGCCAGGAAGAACAGCACGCCGGAAGCGGCCAGCCCGATCAGCATCAGGTTCACGACGCTCGACACGAGGCGCCACGCCTCGCGGTGACGGCCGTCGTGCAGCAGTCCCGAGAGGACCGGGATCAGCGCCGAACTGAGCGCGCCGGCGGCGACCAGCTGGAAGATGGCGTCCGGGATGCGGAACGCGGCGAGGTAGGCGGCCATGTCGCGGCCGGCCCCGAACACGGCGAGCAGCGCCGCCGTGCGCACCCACCCGAGGATGCGCGACGCGAGGTACGCACCGGTGACCACGAGCCCGGCACGCGCCAGCATCCTGCCGCTGATCGCCGTCCCGGCTCCGCCCGCGTCCGAGTCCGTCACGGTCGCGCCGGCCGAGACGCCGGTGGCGGCCCATCGGGCGCGCGATCCCGGCGCGCGGCGGGGGGGGTGGCACGGACGTCCGCGGCCTGCACCGGCGCGCGCGTGGACCGGGGGTGGGCGGTCACGTACGCGCTGCGGAGACGCCCCGGGCTCACGTGCGTGTACAGCTGCGTTGTGGCGAGGCTGCTGTGGCCCAGCAGCTCCTGGACCACGCGGAGATCGGCACCGCCCTCCAGCAGGTGGCTGGCGAACGAGTGCCGGAGCGTGTGGGGGCTCACGCCTTCGGGGAGGCCCGCGAGCCGCACCAGCCGGTCGATGCGGAGCCGCATCCCGCGCACGCCCATCGCGCCCCCCCGCGCGTTGAGAAAGACGGACCCGT
Organism: Chloroflexota bacterium; assembly: GCA_021790375.1. GTDB lineage: Bacteria > Chloroflexota > Limnocylindria > Limnocylindrales > CSP1-4 > JAJYNJ01. The sequence continues at coordinate 11,273 of JAJYEB010000020.1, forward strand.
CGTCGGGGGTGCCGGCGCGCGCACACAGGACCGGGCGCACGTCACCCAGATAGGTCGCCAGGGCGTCCATCGCGGGGCGCCCCAGCAGCGAGACCCGCTCCTTGCGGCCCTTGCCCAGGACCCGGACCTCGCCCCGTCGCAGATCGAGGTCCGCGATGTGCAGCCCGGCGAGCTCGCTGATCCGCAGGCCGGCAGCATAGGCCGTCTCGATGATCGCCCGGTCGCGGACGGCAAGCACGGCCGCCTCCGCGTCGCGCCGCGTGGGGGTCGCCCCTGCGTCCTGCCGCCTGGCGGACCGGGCGCGTTCGCCTTCGGGCGGCACCGCGCGCCCCGCCCGCTGGAGTGCCTGGCGGGCGTCCCCCACGTGGAGGTCGGTGGCGTCCAGCAGTTGCTCGACCTGGCCGACCTCCAGCACCTTCGGAAGCCGGCTCCCCTGCCGTGGCGTGGCGATGGCCGCCCATGGGTCGCCATCGACCCAGCCCGACCTCCGCGCGTGCCGGTAGAAGGAGCGGACCGCACCCAGGCGGCTCCCGACCGAGCGCCTGGCCATCCGTTCCGCGAGATGGCCGAGGTACCCGCGCAGGACCGCCCGGCCGGGCCGCTCCCAGGCCACGTCCTCCGGATGCCCCGGCCGCGCCAGCAGCCCGCACGCCGGAGAGCCCAGCCACCCGAGGTAGTCCGCCAGCGCGGTCCGGTACGCGCGGATCGTGTGGGGAGACGCATCGCGGGCGGAGAGTGCCCGAAGGAACGACGCGAGGGCGTCGTCGGGGCTCACGCCGTCCCGGCGTCGGCGCCCGCGGCCCGCGGTGACGCGGCGCGGCGCCGCGGGCCCGCCTGGCGCGGCCTGGCCCGACCGGGGCCGGATGCGCGCCTGGGCGTCCGCGGGCGGCGGGGGGCCAGCGCCCCGGGGTCCGGCGGACCTCCCGGCAGGCTCATC
>JAJYEB010000021.1 GCA_021790375.1 Chloroflexota bacterium
TGGACTATCTGACGATCGACCGGACCAGCCAGACCCTCTCGGGTGGGGAGGCGCAGCGGATCCGGCTGGCGACCCAGATCGGGTCGAGCCTGATGGGCGTGCTCTACATCCTCGACGAACCGTCGATCGGGCTCCACCAGCGGGACAACGCGAAGCTGATCGCCACGCTCACGCGCCTGCGCGACCTGGGCAACACGCTGATCGTGGTCGAGCACGACGAGGAGACCATCCGCACCGCCGACTGGGTGGTGGACGTGGGGCCGGGGGCGGGCGAGCACGGCGGCGAGGTGGTGGCGGCCGGCCCGCTCGAGGCGATCATCGAGGAGCCGCGGTCGCTCACCGGGGCGTACCTGCGGGGTGAGCGGTTCGTCCCCGTGCCGGCCCGCCGGCGCGCCGGCAACGGCCGGTCCCTGGTCGTGCGTGGCGCGCGCGCCCACAACCTGCGCGGGATCGACGTCGCGTTCCCGCTCGGCACGTTCATCTCCGTGACCGGTGTGTCGGGCTCGGGGAAGAGCACGCTGATCGCGGAGGTGCTGTACCGGGCGCTGGCGAAGGCCCTGTACGGCTCGCGCGACGAGCCCGGCGAGCACGACCGGATCGACGGCGTCGACGCGATCGACAAGGTCATCGAGATCGACCAGAGCCCGATCGGGCGGACGCCCCGCTCGAACCCGGCGACGTACACCGGCGTCTTCGGGCCCATCCGGGAGCTGTTCGCGGGTGTCCCCGAGGCGCGGCTGCGCGGCTACCGTGCCGGGCGCTTCAGCTTCAACGTGAAGGGCGGCCGCTGCGAGAACTGCAAGGGCGACGGGATCATCAGGATCGAGATGCAGTTCCTGCCCGACGTGTACGTGCAGTGCGAGGTGTGCAAGGGCAAGCGCTACAACCGGGAAGCGCTCGAGATCCACTACAAGGGCAGGTCCATCTCGGACGTGCTCGAGATGACGGTCGAGGAGGCGCTCGACCTGTTCTCCGCGGTGCCGGCCATCCACAACAAGCTGCAGACGCTCAACGACGTGGGGCTGGGCTACATCCACCTGGGCCAGCCGGCGACGACGCTGTCCGGCGGCGAGGCGCAGCGCGTGAAGCTGGCCACCGAGCTGTCCCGGCGGGCGACCGGGCGGACCGTCTACGTGCTCGACGAACCCACCACCGGCCTGCATTTCGCCGACGTCGAGAAGCTGCTGCAGGTGCTGCACCGGCTGGTCGACGCGGGCAACACCGTGATCGTGATCGAGCACAACCTCGACGTGATCAAGACGGCCGACTGGATCGTGGACCTGGGGCCCGACGGTGGCGCGCGAGGCGGGACCGTGGTGGCCGAGGGGACCCCGGAGCAGGTCGCCGCGGTCACGGCGTCGGCCACCGGCGAGTACCTGGGTCGCGTGCTGCGTGGTGAGCCGCTGGTCCCGCTCACCGATGTCACGTTCGCGGAGGCGGCGGGCCGGGCGCGAGGGGCCCCGGCGCGCGCCCGCGGCGCCGGGAACGGCCGGTCCGGCACGACCGTGGCGCGCCGCGCGGCGGCGGTCCGGGTGCGGGACGGCTAGCCCGGATCCATCGGCCGCTGGTCCGGCGCCGCCTCGGCGCACGCCTCCACGAGCACCACCCCCCCGGGCGAGGCCGGCAGCGGCACCAGCGTACCGTCCACCACGCGGCCGTCCACCACCAGGTGGGTGACCCTGGCCACCACGCCACGCTGCTTGCGGATCGTGACCCGGTACGCGGTGCCCCGGAAGCGCCGCGTGACGCGCACGTCGCCCCAGTCCGCGGGCAGGCGCGGGTCGATTCGCAGCCCGTCATGGTCCGGGCGGATCCCCAGGATCCACTGGGTGACCGCAACGTAGTTCCAGGCCGCCGTGCCAGTGAGCCACGAGTTCTTCGCCTCGCCGTGGGTCGGCGCGTCGCGGCCCGCGATCATCTGGGCATGCACGTACGGCTCGCAGCGGTGGATCTCCGAGATCGACTCGCGGGCCGAGGGGCAGGTGCGCAGGTAGTAGTCCAGTGCGGCGTCGCCGTGACCCAGGATGGTCTCCGCGATCATCACCCACGGGTTCGTGTGGCAGAAGATGCCGCCGTTCTCCTTGTAGCCCGGCGGGTACGAGGAGATCTCCCCAAGGCCAGCCCGGAATCTCGAGTAGGCCGGCTGGTGGAGCATGATGCCGTGTGGCGTGGCCAGCAGCTCGCGCACAGACGCGAGCGCCCGCTCGGCGCGCCCGTCCTCCACCCCGATCCCCGCCATCACGCAGATCCCCTGGGGCTCGACGAAGATCCGGCCCTCGTCATTGCGGGCCGATCCGATCGCCTCACCGGTGCGGTCGTACGCGCGACGGAACCAGGCGCCGTCCCAGCCGTGCTCGTCCACCGCGGTGCGCATGCGCTCCGCCGCGGCCCCGCAGCGCCTGGCCTCCCGGCCGTCGCCCCGGAGAGTTGCGATCTGCGCCATCTCGCGGGCCGCCAGCACGAACAATCCGGCGATGAAGACGGACTCCGCCACCCCGCTCTCCCGGTACGGCGCGGTCTGGAAGGACTCGCCGGGAATCTCCGAGGGCGAGTTCAGGTTGAGGCAGTCGTTCCAGTCGGCCCGGCCGATCAGCGGCAGCCCGTGGGGCCCGGTCCGTTCGAGGGTGTACGAGATGGAGCGCTGGAGGTGCTCGTACAGGGTCGCCTCCGTCCCCGGCCGGCCGTCGTACGGGACGAGCTCGTCGAGGACGCCCCGGTCGCCCGTCTCCTTGAGGTACGCCGCCACGGCGAGCACCAGCCAGAGCGGGTCGTCGTTGAAGTCGCTCCCCACCCCGTCGTTGCCGCGCTTCGTCAGCGGCTGGTACTGGTGGTACGCGCCGCCGCTCGGCAGCTGCGTGGCCGCGAGGTCCAGGATCCGGACCCTGGCACGCCCGGGGACCATGTGCACGAACCCGAGGAGATCCTGGTTCGAATCGCGGAACCCCATGCCGCGGCCGATGCCGGACTCGAAGAGCGACGCGGACCGCGAGAGGTTCAGCGTGACCATGCACTGGTAGGCATTCCAGGCGTTGACCATGCGGTCGACGTGCTCGTTGCCGGTGTCGACCTCGAGGGCGCCCAGCAGCGATCGCCAGTAGCCGCGCAGCTCGTCGAACGCCTGCGCCACGCGGGCCGGACGCAGGTGCTCCTCGATCACGGGCCGCACCAGGCGCTTGTCGATGCGCTCGGAGTCCGGCGGATCGAACTTGCGGTCGGCGGGGTTCTCCCAGTAGCCCAGCGCGAACACGACGTCGCGCGTCTCGCCCGGCGCGAGCGCGAGGCGCACATGGTGGGCCCCGATCGGCTGCCAGCCGTTGGCCACCGAGCCGCCGCACGCCCCCCGCTCCACCGCGAGCGGCCGGTCCCAGCCCCGATACGGCCCCGTGAACGCGTCACGCTGGGTGTCGAACCCGGCGGCAGGCTCGGAGCACGCGAACCAGGCGAAATGGTCGCGCCGTTCGCGGTACTCGGACTTGTGGTAGATGACGCCGTCCTCGACCTCCACCTCGCCGATGGAGTAGTTGCGCTGGAAGTTGGTCGCGTCGTCGTTCGCGTCCCACAGGCAGAACTCGACCGTGCCGAACAGCGACAGCGATGCGGCCGTCTCGCGCTCGTTGGTGATCCGCACCCGCCAGGTCTCGAGCGTCTCGCCGAGGGGGACCTGGTACAGGATCTCGGCGCGGATCCCGGCGAACCGCGACCGGATCACGGTGTACCCGAGCCCGTGCCGGCATTCGTAATCGTCCAGGTCGTGCGGCACCGGCTGCCAGCTCGGGCTCCAGTAAGCGCCGCTCTCGTCGTCCCGCAGGTAGACGTAGCGTCCGCCCAGGTCGAGCGGGGCGTTGTTGTACCGGTAGCGGGTCAGCCGGCGCAGCCGCGCGTCCTGGTAAAACGAGTACCCGCCCGCGGTGTTCGAGATGATCCCGATGTAGTCCTCGGTCCCGAGGTAGTTGATCCACGGCAGCGGCGTATCCGGGCGCGAGATGACGTACTCGCGTGCCTCGTCATCAAACCGCCCGAAGCGCATCCGCGTCCCTCCCTTCCACTCGCGCACCGCGTGCCGTCTCCCGCCCTGCGGACCCGAACGGCCGCGCGCCGCCGTCGCCCGAGCGAGCGCCTTCCGGGCCTCAGCAGGCTCCCTCCAGGTACGGCCGGAAGCAGCCCACGAAGTGGTCCGCCTCCGCCTCGACCAGCCCGGTGGCCACGCCGTCGGGGGCCACCGGACCGCCGTCGGTGCCGTGTTGCGCGTGGTAGATGCACCGGCCGGCCACGTTCGCCCCCTTCGCGGCGAGGTCCGCTTCCACCTCGCTCCACTTGCGGTGGAGCTGTGGCACGGACCCCATGAGCGCGCGCGTGTAGGGATGGAGCGGGTTGCCGTACACGCGCCCGGTGGCACCCATCTCCACGATCCGGCCGCGGCTCAGGATCACCGTCTTCTCGCTGATGTAGTTCCCCAGGGACAGGTCGTGGGTGATGAAGAGGATTCCCAGGCCGCGCCCCTTGAGATCGCCCAGCAGGTTCAGCACGTCGATCCGCGTCGAGGCGTCGAGCATGCTGATGATCTCGTCGGCCACGAGGAACCGCGTGTCGAGCAGCAGCGCCCGGGCCACGAGCAGCCGCTGGAGCTGACCGCCGCTGAGCTGGTGCGGATACTTGTGGAGGATCTGCGCCGGGTCGAGCATCACCGACTCGAGCGACTCCTCCACCTTCCGCCGCCAGTCGGCGTCGCCCGCGTCCCGGAAGTAGGTGCCCCGGAGCAGGTCGAAGATGTGGTCCACCTTGAAGACCGGGTTGTAGGAGCTGAACGGATCCTGGAACACGCCCTGCACGCTCCGGTAGTAGGCGCGGAGGGAGTCGCCGTCGAGCCGTGCGATGTCGGTGCCGTCGAAGGTGATCGAGCCGCTGGTCACGCCGATCAGCCGGAGGATCATCTTCCCGATCGTCGACTTGCCGCTGCCGCTCTCGCCGATCAGCGACACGACCTCTCCGGCCCGCACGGTGAAGCTGACGTCGCGGACGGCCGTGAGGCCGGTGCCGCCGAACGCGCCGACCCGGTAGACCTTGCTGACCCCGTCGAGCTGCAGCATGGCTCAGGCCACCTTCCAGCACGCCACGGAGTGATCGGGCGCGACCTCGACGAAGGGAGGCTCCTCGGCGCACTTCTCGAATGCCAGCGGGCAACGGTCCCTGAACCGGCACCCGGGCGGCGGGTTGAGGAGCGACGGCGGCGTCCCCGGGATCCCGGACAGGCGTCGCTCGTCGAACCGGACGCCGACCTCCGGGAGCGACGAGATCAACAGGTCCGTGTACGGGTGGAGCGCCTTCTGCATTATGACGCTCGTCGGTGCCTTCTCGGCCAGCTTGCCCGCGTACATGATCGTCAGGGTGTCCGCGACCTGGTAGAGGATCGAGACGTCGTGGGTGATCACGATCATGCCCTTCACGAAGCCGCGCGCGCGGAACTCCACCAGCGTTTCGGCGACGGCCCGCTGGCTCGTCACGTCCAGCGCCGAGGTGATCTCGTCGGCGATGAGCAGGGACGGGTTCAGCAGCGTGGACAGGACCATGACCATGCGCTGCTTCATGCCGCCGGAGAGCTCGATCGGGTAGCGATCGAGGACGGCTTCCGTCAGGCCCACGAGGAGCAGCCGGCGCTCCAGCTCGGTGCGCATCTCGCCGAACCTCACGCCGCGCGACTCGAGCAGGTCCGCTACCATGCGCCCGATCTTGCGGGTGGGGTTCAGGGCGCTCATCGCGTACTGCGGGATGATCGAGATGTCCTTGAAGCGGAACTCGTCCATCCGGTCCATGTCGGCGATGGGGAGCTCGAGGCCGTCCAGCCGGACGGTGCCCGCCACGTACTTCATCCGGCCGTCGATGCGGACCAGGCTGTTGCCGAGCGTGGACTTGCCGCACCCCGATTCCCCGGCCAGCCCCATGATCTCGCCGTCGGCGAGGTCGAACGTGACACCGTCGAGAGCCCGCACGTCGCCCGCGAGCGTTCGGTAGTAGACGCGCAGGTCGGTCACCTGGAGGGTCATGGCTCAGGCTTCCCGCAGGCGCGGGTTGAAGATCTCGTCGAGGCCGACGTTCATCACGTACAGCGCGCCGACGATCGCGGTGATCCCGAGACCGGGCGGGATGAACCACCACCACATCCCGAGCTGCAGGGCGCTCCAGGCGACGGCGTTGTACATCATCAGCCCCAGCGAGGTCCCGTCGGTCGGGCCCAGGCCGATGAAGTCGAGGGACGCGGCGATGAGGATCGAGCCGCCGAAGAGCAGGATGAATGTCAGGAACAGGTACGAGCTCATGTTCGGGGCGATCTCCCGGAAGATCACCCGGAGACTCGAGGCGCCGCTCATGCGGGCGAGGTCCACGAACTCGCGCGTCTTGAGCGAGAACGTCTGGGCACGGATGGCGCGCGCCGCCCACGGCCACGACGTGAGCCCGATGAAGATGGCCTCGACGAACAGCCCCCGCGCGCTCAGGTAGGCCGTGACCACCAGGAGCAGGGCCAGCGTGGGGATCACGAGGACGACGTTGGTGATCATGTTGAGGATCTCGTCCAGCACGCCGCCCCGGTAACCGGCCACGAAACCGACGGTCATGCCGATCAGGGCCGCCAGCCCGCCTCCGGTGAGACCCACCAGGAACGTCGCGGTGAGGCCCGAGGCGAACTGCGCGAAGACGTCCTGGCCGAAGGTCGTCGTCCCGAACCAGTAGTCGGCCGACGGCGGCGCGCCCAGCGGGCCCACGAACGCGTTGGGGTCGCCCGGTCGCAGGATCGGTCCCACGACGGCGATCACGAGGAGCACCAGGAGGATCGCCACCGAGACCAGGACCTTCCTGCCGTGCAGCGCGAAGTACAGGATCTCGCGGCGCCGGCCGACGGTCTCGGACGGCAGGCGGCCGGGGGCCGTCCGCGGCACAGGTGCCTCGTGCGGCGCAACGGCGCCCGTCAGGGCCGTCACGGGGGAGCCGCCGGGTGGCACGCCGCGGTCCGTCGGGGTCTGGTGACTCATGCCGATTCCCCCCGCATGCCGAGCCGCGTGCGCGGGTCGACCAGGACGTACGCGATGTCGACCAGGAAGTTCGCGACGAGCACGCCCCCGATCACGAACAGGAAGATCCCCTGGAGCAGGAAGTAGTCCTCGTTCTGGACCGCGGCGAGGAGCAGCTTCCCGATGCCCGGATACGAGAAGACGATCTCGGTCACCAGGGCGCCGGCCACGATGACGCCCAGCTGCAGGGCGAGGCCGGTGATCTGGGGCAGCATCGCGTTGCGGAACGCGTACCGCCGGATGAGGCCGGACGGGGCGCCGAGCGCCTTGAGGTACCTGGAGTAGTCGGCGTCGAGCTCGTAGATGATCATGTTGCGCATCCCGATCGCCCAGCCCCCGAACATCACCAGGAACAGCGACGCGAACGGCATGACCCAGTGCGCCAGCAGGCTGCCGATGAACGTCCACGTGAGCGACGGCTCGAGCGCGTAGCTGTACCCGCCCGAGATCGGGAAGATCCCGAGGACGATGCCGAAGACCCACGCGACGACGATCGCGAGCCACATATAGGGCGTCGCGGTGAGGATGTACCCGATGGGCAGGACGGCGTTGTCCAGCAGCGCCCGGCGGGCCGCCAGCGCACCGAACTTGTTGCCGGCCCACCAGCTGAGGAGGATGGCGGGGACGAGCAGCGCCAGCGTATACGGCACGGCGTCCATGATCACCTTCGCCACGGGGGCGCCGGACAGGTAGACGCTCCTCCCGAGATCGCCATGCAGAAGCGCGGCCCAGAAGTTCACGTACTGCTGGATGAACGGCTGATCGAGCCCGAAGAGGTTGTTGTAGTAGGCGGTCATCGCGGGCACCGCCTCGGGGGGAAGCGCGCTGCGCGAGAGCAGCGTCTGGACGGGGTTCCCCGGCATGAACCGCGGGATCAGCCAGTCGATGGTGGCCGCGACGAAGAACGTGAGCAGGTAGATGGAGAGCTTGCGCCCGAAGTAGCGTCGCACGCCGCATCCCGTCCTGGTCGGCCCCCGGGGCTGCCGGGGGAAGGCCGCCCCTCCCGCACGCGAGTGAAGGAGGGGCGGTGATGGATCGCCCTCAGGCGGCCCTTACTGCTTCGGTGCCGGCTTCAGGCTGGTGAGCATCTTGATGGCGCCCATCTGCCAGTAGCCGTTCCAGGTCGCCGGCAGGACGTGCGTGCCATCCGCGGACGGCCAATTGGTCCAGACGACGTTGCTGACCTGCGACCAGAGCCCGTTGTACCAGAGCGGGATGACCGGCATGTCGGTGAGCGAGATCTTCTGGAGCTTGGACGTGATCGACTGCATGGCCGCGACGTCGCTGACCGGCGTCTTGTCCAGCTGCTGCACCAGGGCCCAGGCCTCCGGGTTGGAGTACGAGCCGAAGTTGCGGTTCTTGCCCGAGGCGCTCATGAGCGGCTGGCGGAACATGTAGTCGTAGTAGGTCCACGGGGTGTTCGAGACCTGCACCTCGTTGTTGAGGACCATGTCGAAGTTCATGTTGTTGCGCGCGTCGACGAGGCCGTTGTAGTCGGTGACCTTGGCCTCGGTGTTGATGCCGACGGCCTTCAGGCTGCTGACGATCACGTCACGTGCGGCTTCCCAGTCGGACCACCCGCTGGGAACCATGATGGTGAGCTTGATCGGCGAGCCGTCCTTGTTCGTGACGAACCCGCCGCTGCCGACCTTGTAGCCTGCGGCCGCGAGCATCTGCCTGGCCTTGGCCGGGTCGTACTTGAAGCCCAGCGCGTCCCGCTGCGCCGTGTCGATGTACTTGTCCCAGGTGGGCAGGAGGCCCGTCGGGTCGGCGGCCTTCACGATGTTGCCGTAGACCTTGTTGACGATGTCGGGGACGTTGACCGCCCAGGCGATCGCCTTGCGGAAGGCCGGGTCGTCGAGCGGCTTCCGGGTGTCGTTGGTGACGAGCCAGGCGGTGTTGGCCGACAGCATGTAGGGCGCCGCCTTGTAGTAGGTAGAGACGTAGCCCTTGTCGACCAGCGTGTTGACGCCCGGCAGGAAGTTGTTGCTCAGGTCGATGCCGCCCTGCATCAGCAGGCCGAGCGCGACGTTGTTGGCGCCGTTGACGATGTCGACGATGTACTTGGGTGCCACCTGCAGGCCGAGCGCCTTGATGGCCCACCAGTTGTCGTTGCGGACCCACACCATGCGATCCTGGGCAGCCGTCTTGTAGAGATACGGACCGGTGCCCACGCCGTTGGCGTTGGTGTCCTTGAGGATGTCCTCGTTGGCCTTGGACTCCCAGACATGCTTGGGCAGGATGGGGCTGTTGTAGGTCCAGGTCGCCCACTCCTGGTACGCGGGGTTGTTGAACTTGACAACGACGGTCGAGGCGTCGGCGGCCGTTGCGCTCGTGACGTAGTCCCAGATGTTGGAACCGACGACCTTGATCTTCGCGAGCCCGATCGTGAAGGCCACGTCATCGGCGGTGAACGGCTGGCCGTCACTCCACTGGACGCCCGGCCGGATCTTGATGGTGTACGTGGTCGGGTCCGTCCAGGTCGCGCTCTCCGCAAGCCACGGTGAGAACGTGTCCGACAGCGGGTCGTACAGGAAGAGCGTCTCGTACTGGAGCCCCACCACGCCCATTGCCGCGTTGGGATCGAGCGGGTTCCACGTGGACGGCGGGCCCCACTGCTTGCCCGTCGTGTAGATGGTCTGGTCGCGCGGGTACGTCTCGGACGTAGCGGGGGTCGCGGCCGGAGTGGCCGCCGGAGCCGCCGCGCCTGCGCTCGCGGGCGCAGCCGGTGTCGGTGCCGCCGTTGGTGCAGTCGTCGCGGCGGCGCCGCACGCCGACGCCACGACGGTCATGGTCGTGAACAGGCTCAGGAACCGTAGCCTCGTGTGCATCCCTTCCTCCACTCCTCCCCACAGGGAGATTCGAAACCGGTGCCTGGGCAGGGACGCGGGCGCTCAGGCACGCTGGACACCCCCGACGGTGGACTGCCGGATCACCAGCTCCGTCGGGAGGATCACGCGCCGCGGGCCGCCGGCGGGATCCTTCAGGAGCTGGAACAGCGTGAGGGCCGCCTCGGTCCCGAGCTGACGGACGCCCTGCCTGATGGTGGTCAGGGGCGGATCCAGCTGGGCGGCGAAATCGAGATCGTCGAAACCCGCGAGCGCGACGTCGTCGGGCACGCGCAGCCCGCGAACGCGGATGGCCTCCAGCGCGCCATCCGCCATGGCGTCGTTCGCGCAGAAGAGCCCGTCGATCCCGCGATCGAGCAGCTCCAGGGCGCCGGCAGTCCCCGACGCCTTGTTGAAGTCTCCGTCGACGATCAGAGCGTCGGTGCGGAGGCCCGCGCGCCGCATGGCGCGCAGGTACCCGGCCAGGCGGTCCTCTCCCGCGACGGTTCCCCGCCGGCCGGTGATGTGGCCGATGCGCCGCCGGCCGATCGTGACGAGATGCGTGGTGATCGTGTCGGCGGCGTGGACGTGGTCCACGTCCACGTAGCTGGCCGCCGGGTCCGCTCTGCGATGCCCGACGAGCACCGTCGGCAGGCTCGACGCGAGCAGGCCATCGACGAGCCGGTCCTCCTGCTCGTGGGCGGTGGCGATCACGCCGTCGAGCAGGCCCATCCAGAGAATGTGGTCGAGTGTCTCCTCCTTGGAGCGGTTGCCCAGCCAGAGCATCATCCCGATGGCCTGCTCCGACAGGGCGTCGCTCATCCCCTGCAGCAACTGCGAGAAGTACGGGTCGCGGAACAGCATGTGCGGGTCGAGGTGCATGACGACGCCGACCACTCCCGACCGGCCCGACGCGAGCGTGCGGGCGGCGGCGTTCGGCCGGTAATTGGTCCCCTCCAGGGCGGTCTGGACCCGCCGCCGGGTCGCCTCCGAGACGGGTCCCCCGTTGATCACCCGCGACACCGTGGCTCGCGAGACTCCGCTCAGCGCGGCAAGGTCGTCAAGGGTACGGACCGGGGCGGTCCCGGTGCCGGTCCCGTTCGAGCTCGACGCCTTGGTTCCGTTCGAGGGCGTCCGCGACACGCCTGCCTCCGTCTGCCTCCTATGAAAGCGCTCTCAGCCTAGGTGCGGTCTGGATGGGCTGTCAAGGCCAAATGGCCCATGCTGGCCGAGCGTAGAATGCCGGTAAGTGAGAGAGCGCTTCCATAGCACCTGGAGGTTCCGTGAGCTTCCGACAGTTCCCGGCCGGCTTCACCTGGGGCGCGGCCACCGCGTCGTACCAGATCGAGGGCGCCTTCGCCGAGGACGGCAAGGGCGAGAGCATCTGGGATCGGTTCTCGCACACGCCGGGCCACGTCGCCGGGGGTGACACGGGGGACGTGGCCTGCGACCACTATCACCGTTACCGCGAGGACGTGGCCATCCTGGCCGGCCTCGGCCTGAACGCCTACCGGTTCTCGGTATCGTGGCCGCGCGTCATCCCGTCCGGCACCGGACGCGTGAGCGCCGCAGGCCTGGACTTCTACGAGCGCCTGGTGGATGAGCTGCTGGCGCACGGGATCGCCCCGCACGTCACGCTCTACCACTGGGACCTGCCGCAACCGCTGGAGGACGCGGGCGGGTGGCCGGCGCGTGCCACCGCGCTGGCCTTTGCCGAGTACGCCGGGGTCGTGGCGCGGCGGCTGGGCGACCGGGTCACCCACATCGCCACGATCAACGAGCCGTTCGTCGTCTCGGACCACGGATACCGGCGCGGGGTCCACGCGCCCGGGAGTACCGACGCGGCCGCGGCGCTCGCCACCGCCCACCATCTGCTGGTCGCCCACGGCCTCGCGCTGCAGGCCATTCGGGCGGCTGCCCCGGGGGTCGCCGCGGGCATCGTGCTGAACCTGGACGCCCTGCATCCCGCCAGTGGGCACCTGCTCGACCTGGAGGCCGCGGCCGTCGCCCACGACCAGGTCAACCGCTGGTTCCTGGACCCCCTCGTCGGGCGCGGCTACCCGGAGGACGGCGCACGGGCGTGGGGCTGGACGCGCGGCGAGGTCCTGGACGGCGACATGGCGCTCATCGCGTCGCCGGTCGATTTCCTCGGCGTCAACTACTACTCCCACCGCTACGTGCGCTCGCCCGGGCTCCCGCCGCTCGAGCCCCCGCCCGGAGCTGGCGACGAGCGCACCGGCATCGGTTGGGCGGTGTATCCGGCCGGGCTCGCCGAGGTCCTGCAGTTCGTCGCCTCGCGCACGGGCGAGCTGCCG
>JAJYEB010000022.1 GCA_021790375.1 Chloroflexota bacterium
GCCGGGTCCGTTCGTCGACCAGCGGGGAGAGCGCCTGGTAGCGGGCTGCGATGGCCGTCTCATCGATCACCCACCCATCATACCATAGCGCTAATTAGCTGACAATCCCTTAGTGCCTCGGCGACGGTTTGCTACAGTGAGGACCCCATCGCAGCGAGACCCAGCCATGTTGTTCGCCGATCCACGCAAGCTCCGCATGCCGTCCCCCTCGGAGGCCCTGCCCGGCCGTCCAGGGCCGTTGGCCGTGCCGGAGACCCACTTCGTCAACGGCGCGCGCCTGCAGCCGCCGTACCCCGACGGGAGCGAGCTCGCCACGTTCGCCCTCGGCTGCTTCTGGGGAGCGGAGAAGCTCTTCTGGCAGGTGCCGGGGGTCATCGTCACGGCCGTCGGGTACGCGGGCGGGTTCACGCCCAATCCGACCTACGAGGAGGTGTGTTCCGGGCGGACGGGACACGCCGAGTCGGTCCGTGTCGTGTTCGATCCGCGCATCGTGTCCTATGGCGAGCTGCTGCGGCGATTCTGGGAGAACCACGACCCGACGCAGGGCAACCGCCAGGGCAACGACATCGGCACGCAGTACCGCTCCGCGGTCTTCGCCCATTCGGACGGGCAGCTCCGCGAGGCCGAGACCTCGCGCGACGCGTACGCGCGCGAGCTCGCGGCGGCCGGCTACGGCCCGATCACGACCGAGATCCGCGACGCGCCGGTGTTCTACTTCGCCGAGGGCTACCACCAGCAGTACCTCGCGAAGAATCCGGACGGGTACTGCCCCGATCACGGGACGGGCGTGGCCTGCCCCGTGGGGTTGCACGTCGGTCCGCCTGCCGGCGGCTGAAGCTCGCCCGGCGCGGCGCCGGCCGCGGCGGTGCTGTCGCGGGCCCCGGCGAGGTTCCGGCGGCGACCGGGGCGTGGTTCCGGCGGCGCCCGGGGCGTGGTTCCGGCGGCGCCCGGGGCGTGGTTCCGGCGGTCGCCGGCGCTCCCTGAGCGGTGTCCGGTGCGGCGTTGCCTCAGCTCGGGCCGGCCTCGCCGGCCGCGATGGCCGCCGTCCGCGCGTCCCCGCTGACGCCCAGGCGTACGGACAGACCCATCCGCTCGAGCATGTGCAGCATGTCGGGACCCATGTGACTGGCCACGACACGCTGCACTCCGTGCTCCCGCAGGAAACGGGCCACACGGGCGTGGTGCCCGCCCTCCGAGCCCTGATCGTGGAGGTCGTCCCACGCGACGTCGAACTCTCGCCAGCCTGCCAGGGCGCCCTCCGCCACGTCGGCGATCGCCACACGCGCCGCTCGCCCCCACCGCAGGTCGATCTGTCCGTCGCCCGTCACGGGCACGCACACCAGCATGAGAAACCCTCCTGTCGACATCGTATCGGTGCCGGGCCGCGCACGCGGCTCAGTCGCGCGCTCCGCCCAGCAATTCGCCGGCCGCTCGCGCCGCAGCCTGGCCCTGTGCGACACAGTCCGGGATGCCGACGCCGCGGTACGGCGCGCCGGCGAGCAACACGCCCGGCACGCCCTCCAGGCCGGCGAAGATCCGTGCCACCCGGTCGAGATGGCCCACCGTGTACTGCGGCATCTGGCCCGTGAGCCTTGCGAGGCGCGCCAGCGCCGGGTCGCCGCGCGCGCCCAGCGTCGCGGCCACGTCGCGGACCGCCGCGGCCACCACTGCCTCGTCGTCCATCCCGCCGGCCCGGCCGCTGCGGGAGCCGATGAACGCGCGGATGAGCACCATGCCGTCCGGCGCCCGGCCCGGCCACTTCGACGAGCTGATGGTGCAGGCATCGATCGACAGCGGCTCTCCGGCGGCAACCAGGAACCCGTGCCCGGTGGGCGGCGTCGCGAACTGGTCCGCCCGGTACCCCAGCGACACCACCGCGGTCGTCCCGTGCGGGATCGTCCGGATGCCCGCGGCCGCCGCCGGTGCCACGTCGTCGAGCAGCCGGGCCGCCTCCGGTCCGGGGACGGTCAGGATGGTGGCGTCGGGGCGAAGCGTCTCGCCGGTCGCGAGGCGCGCCTCCACGCCGGTGCCCTGACGCTCCAGGCGCGCCACCGGCGTCCGCAGGCGGAGGTCGACCTCGGGCGATCGACCCAGCGCATCCACCAGCGCCTCGATCAGCTGCCCCGTGCCACCCGCCAGCGTGACGAACGGCGACTCCCCGCCCGATCGCCGTGCCCGGCCGGCGGCCAGGCTCGCGAGGAACAGGCTGCGGTGATCGCGCTCCGCGTCACGGAGCTGGGGCACCACCGCGAGGAGGCTCAGCTCGTCGATCGAGGTCCCGTACACGCCGCCGAGCAACGGGCCCGCCAGCCGGTCCACCAGCGCGGGGCCCAGGCGCCGGCGGAGGTAGACGCCCACCCCCGTGTCGCGCGCCAGGCCGTCGCGGGGCAGGACCAGGTCCAGTCCCATGCGGAGCTTCTGCAGCGGCGAGAACAGGGACGTGGTGACGAACGGACGCAGGCGGGTGGGGAGCACGAGCCCCATCTCCTGCGGCAGCGGCACGAACCGGCCGCCCGTGCGGATGTGCACCACGCGCGGGGCGACGGGCCGCACCACCGAGTCGGCCAACCCGAGATCACGGACCAGCTGCAGCGCGGCGGGCCGGTAGCTGACGAACGAATCGGGACCGGATTCGACCAGGAACCCGTCGATCCGTTCGGTCCGGATCTTGCCGCCCAGCCGGTCGGACGCCTCGACCAGCGTGACCCGGATCCCGGCTCGAGCCAGGGCGTGGGCCGCCGCCAGCCCGGTGATCCCGCCGCCGATCACCAGCACGCGCATCGCGCCGGCCCGTCAGGCGTTCGCGGCGCCGCGGGGCGGCACGTACGGGCAGAGGGGATCCGTCTCCAGGTAGTCGCCCGTCCACGCGTAGGCGCGTGCCCGCGAGCCCCCGCAGATCGACACGTAGGAGCACCGGCCGCAGCGTCCCTTGAACGTGGAGACGTCGCGCAGGCTCGTGAAGACCGGGTGGGTGCGGTATACGGCCGCCAGCTGGTCGGTCCGGACGTTGCCCGCGGCGAGGGGCAGGAACCCCGACGGCGAGATGGCGCCGTCGTGGGCGATGAAGACGATCCCGTTCCCGTCCCGGACGCCGAACCCCCGGCCGACCGGCGTCGCGGCGATGGCAGCGTCGTCGAGCCCCTCCGCCTGCATCCGGCGGATCGCGACGCGGCGGTAGTGCGTGGCCTCGGTGGTCTTGATCGCGAACGGGGCCTCGCGCGCGAGGTCGTACAGCCAGTGGTTGAGCCGTTCGGAGTCCGCCGGCGTGATCTCCTGCAGGCCGCTCCCGCGGCCCACCCCGATGAGGAAGAACAGGCTCCAGCGGATGATCCCCAGCCGCTGCATCAGCGCGTAGGTTGCCGGCAGGTCGGGCAGGGTCTCGTCTGTCACCAGGGTGTTGATCTGCAGCGGCAGGCCGACCTGGTGGGCCCACTCGACCGCCCGTTCGGTCATCGCGAAGGTGCCGGGCACGCCCCGGAACCCGTCGTGGCGGGCCGCGTCCGACCCGTCGATGCTGAGCGACATGGTCTGGATTCCGGCCGCCTTCAGCCCGGCGAGCCGGGCCAGGGTCATGTCGGGGGTCACCGCGGGGGCGAGCGACGCGCCGATGCCGCGCGCCGTCGCGGCCTCCACCAGCTCCTCGAGGTCCGGCCGGCGGAGCGGGTCGCCGCCGGTGAACACCACGTGAGGGTAGGGGCGCCCGAAGGCGGTGATGTCGTCGAGCAGTCGCCGGCCCTCGTCCGTGGTCAGTTCGAGAGGGCTGCGGTCCGGCTGCGCGGTGGCCCGGCAATGCCGGCAGGCGAGCCCGCATGCGAGCGTCGTCTCCCAGTAGACCAGCATGGGTGCCCGGCCGAAGACGTACCCGTCCGGTCGCACGGCCCCCACGGCCGGGGGGTGGGTGTGCGCGGTGGGGGCGGGCTGGCCTCCCTGCGGTGCGTGCCGGTCTGCGACGGCGGCGTGCGGAGCGTGCGGGTTGTCCATGCTTGGCCTCGGTTCGCGGTCGGCCCGCTCAGGCGGTGGTCGACGGCAGGGGGGTGGAAACAGAGAGCTCGACGCCCACCGACCGGGCGACGGCCCGCGCCTCGATGTCGATGTCGTACAGGACCTCCAGATGGTCGGCCACGAAGCCGACGGGGCACACCACCACCTGCGTCACGCCCTCGGCGGCGACGCGGCGGATCTCGTCCCGGAGCTCCGGGCCCAGCCAGGCCTCGCCCGTCCGGCCCGCGCTCTGGAAGGCCACGAGGTACCCGGTGAGCCCGAGGCGCCGCGCCACCAGGGCGGCCGTGGCCGCCACCTCGTCCGGGTAACGATCGCCCTCGGCGACCACGCGGGCCGGCAGGCTGTGCGCCGTGAAGATCACCCGCGCACCGGCCGGATCGGGAACCCGGGCGAGCGCCTCCGAGGTCGCCGCCGCGAGCGCCTCCACGAAGCGCGGCTGATCGTGCCAGGACTCCACGTGGGCCACCCGCGGTGCGGACGCTCCGAGCGTGGCGATCGCACGGTCCACGGCCTGGTGGTAGCCCGCCGCGCTGGACGAGCGCTGGGGGGCCAGCGCGATCGCCGCCAGCCGCTCGACCCCGTCGGCGGCCATGCGCTCGACCACCCCGCCGATCCGCGGCTCGATGTGGCGCATGCCGGCGTACACGGGAATGGCCGTGCCGCGGGCGGCGAGCTCGGCCTCGAGAGCGGACCGCTGCCGCTCCACGATCCGGGACAGCGGGGATCCGCCGCCGATGGCGCGGTAGCGGCCGAGCAGCTCCTCGAGCAGCTCGGGAGTGGGGGCGACGCCGCGGCGGATGTCGGTGTAGTACGCCTCGACCTGGTCGGGGCGCTCGGGGCCGCCGTACGCCATCAGCAGCACGGCGGCAGGTACGGACAGAGGACCGGTGGGGGACACGACAATCTCCGGTCGACATTGTGCAACGGGCATGGAACTCACGGATCTTCCGGGGCCGCGAGGTGGTCCGCACCCGCCAACCAGCCCGTCGAGACGCGGCCATCCGGCCTGCGCGTGGCGTCCACCGACCGGGTTGCCGCGGCTGGTCCGTCGCATGCCGCGGGGCGGACGTGCCGTCAGTGGCCGATCCGCAGCGGGGCCCTCACCGTGCCGGCGCAGCCCACCAGTTCGGCCGCGGCGGCCGCGAGCCCCGCGCCGATCGAGAGCACCCGATCCACGCCCGCGGAGCGGATCACCAGCCGATCGCCTTCGGCCGTCACCTCCTGCAGCGCGTGGCGGGGCACGGCGAGCATCGCGGGGCTGGCTTCCGGGTCGCACGCGCCTCCTTCCGGATCGGCCATCACCAGGAGTTCACTCGCCGTGATGGCGATCAGCACCGCGCGTGGCGGGTGGGTGCCCCCGGCCGCCGCCACGGCGCCGAACACCATCGCCGCCCCCTCCTCACCGGCGTCTGTCACGACGCCCGTGGCCACGGCCTGCCACCGGGCGGGGACCTCGACATCCCCGACCACGCGGAGCCCCGCGGCGGCAACCTCGCCGCTCACGCCCCGGCCGATCTTCTTCCGCAGCCACCAGAGGGGCGGGTCGAGCAGCTCGCGTCCCTCGGCCCGATACCGGATCGACAGTCGTGCGTCCGCCGCTCTCACGGACAGCCGCCGGTACCGGAGGATGCGGATGTCCTCGACGCTGCCGATCCGCTCGACCGGGATGACCACGGCGGGATCCCGCCTTCGCCAGTCCACCCAGAGCCCGGTGGCGCGCTCGCCGAACGCGAGGACCTGGACCGGCGTGGCCACGTACCGGCGACAGGTACGGTCGATGGGGCGTGCGGAAGGAGCCAGCAGCAGCGTCCGCTCCAGCGGGAGCGACCCGCAGGTGAACCGCAGGATCCTGAGCACGCCGGGCGGGAGCTCGGCATCCGACGTGGCACGCGACATCCGGGCGCCTTCGCCCGACGGGTCGATGCGCGACACGGCCGAGGACGGGATGGGAACCTCCCAGGGCTCCGCCGGATCGACGATCTCGCGCCCCGGTCGATCCACCGTCAGCAGCGTGCCCCCCGGCGATTGCCCGCTCACGTCCGTCGCCCCTTCGGGCGGTCAGGAGGCATCTCCGTGGACGTGACGGGATCGAGCCCGTCCATCGCGGAACTACCCTTGCACCGCTGGACGAAGGGTTCGCGGGTCAGACGAGATGATCCACGGGGGCCGAACGGCACCGACTGCGGTCGGCCCATGGTCCCGTGACGGGCGCGGCCGCCGCGCAGGCCCTGGCGTCCCGCCGAATGGCACTGGCGCACGCGCCGGACACCCGGCAGCATCGGCCGGATGCCTCCCGCCGGCCCAACGGCGGGAAGGGCGGCGAGGCGGGCGATGGCGGCCGGCCTCGCGGGGGTAGCATGTCCATCTCGATGCTCCGGACCACGCGCCGCCTGACACTGACCCTCGGGTTCGCGTGGGCCGCGCTGCTGCTCCTGGCCGCCGCCCCGTCCGCCGCGCAATCGGTGCCGAAGCTGCAGGGCCAGGTCACGGATCAGACGGGCTCCCTGGGCGGTGGCACCGCGCAGGTCCAGGCAGCGTTGGGCAGCCTGCTCTCGCAGCACGACGTCCAGCTCTACGTGGTGTTCGTCGCGACCAGCGGAAGCGATACGGCGGAGCAGCTCGCCCAGGCCACGTACTCGCAGAACGGCCTGGGCGGGAACGACATGGTGCTGCTGGTGGCGGTCAACGACCGCCGGTACGGCTACTACCAGGACGGCGCGCTGGGGTCGCTCACGGCCGGGGATGTCAACGCGCTCCTGACCAGCACGCTCGAGCCGCGCTTCCGGGCCGGCGACTATGCCGGCGGGGTCGTCTCGTTCGCGAACGGCCTCGGCCAGGCGCTGGCGGGCGGGGCACAGGGCGGGGCAGTCCCGGTCGCCACCCCGTCGCCGGGGCAGTCGCAGGGCGCGACGTCATCGGGGACGGGCAGCGGTCTCCTCGTGCTCTTCGTCGGGCTGATCGTCGTGGTGCTCGGTGCCGCGGTGATCGTCGCGTGGTTCCGGCGGTGGCGCGCCGCGCACCTGGCGGCCGAGGAGCGCGACCGGCGGACCGGGCAGCTCGCGCGCCAGGCGAACCAGCTGCTGATCCAGGCCGACGACGCGGTGCGCGACGCGGGCCAGGACCTCGGGTTCGCCGAGGCGGAGTTCACCGCGGAGGACGTCGAGCCGTTCAGGACGGCGCTGTCGCAGGCACAGGCGGAGCTGAAGGCGGCGTTCGTGGTGCGCCAGCAGCTCGACGACGCGATCCCCGAGGACCCACCCACGCGCGAGGCCATGCTCAACGAGATCGTCGCGCGCGCACAGCGCGTGGGGACCCTGATCGGCGAGCAGCGGCGGCGGTTCCAGGAGCTGCGCGACCTGGAGCGCCGGGCGCCGGAGATCCTGGCCGGGCTGCCGGCCCAGGCCACGGCGCTGGGCGACCGGCTGCCTTCGGCCGAGGCGACGATGAAGGAGCTGCAGGAGTACGCGGAATCCAGCTGGGCGCCGGTCAGGGGGAACCTGGAGGAGGCACGGAAGCGGATCGATTTCACCGCGGCCGCCGCGGCGCACGGCTCGACGGCCCTGAGCGCCACGCCCCCGGACCCGCATGCCGCCCGCGACGCCGCCCGCGCCGGGCAGACCGCGCTGGCGCAGGCGGCCGCGCTCCTCGACGCGATCGACCACCTGTCGGCGTCCATCGCCGACGCGCGCGCGCACGTCGATGCCGAGATCAGCGAGGCCCAGGCCGACGTCGCGGCCGCGCACCAGGCCCTGCAGCACCGCGCGGGAGACCCGGCCCTGGAGACGCGCCTCGCGGACGCCGAGGCCCAGCTCGCGGCGGCGAAGGCGGCGATTGCCGCGGCGGCACCGGATCCGCTCGCAGCCCTGAAGAGCGCCCAGGCCGCCCATGCGGGAGCCGACGAGGTGCTTGCCGGTGAGCGCGCCGCCGAGGAGCAGCTCGCGCGGCAGCGGGCCGCCCTGCAGACGGCACTGGTGTCCGCACAGTCGAGCGTGACCCACGCCGCCGACTACATCGAGAGCCGTCGCAACGGAGTCGGACGGGAGGCACGCACCCGCCTGGCCGAGGCGCAGCGCCACCTCGAGCAGGCACAGGCGGCTGCAGCGGATACCGGGACCGCGCTCTCCGAGGCGCAGCAGGCCCAGCGCCTGGCCGACGAGGCGTACCGGATCGCCAGTTCCGAGTTCGACGACTGGAACGGCCGCGGGGGACCGGGCGGTCGCCGCGGCATGGACCCGACGGGCGCGATCATCGGCGGGATCATCCTGGGCAGCCTGCTCGGCGGCGGTCGCCGCGGCGGCGGCTGGGGAGGCTCGCCCTGGGGTGGCCGCGGCGGCGGGTTCGGCGGGTTCGGCGGTGGCGGGGGCTTCGGGGGCTTCGGGGGTGGCGGAGGCTTCGGCGGAGGCGGCGGGTTCGGCGGCGGGGGCAGCTGGTGAGCACGACAGATCGGGCGCGCGGGGCGCGCGCCGTCACGCGTTCAATCGTCAGGTAGGGGAAGGAGCGGAATCGCATGGCACAGACGTCGATCCTCGGACGGATCGGTCAGCTGGTCCGGGCCAACGTCAACGCGCTGATCGACGGCGCGGAGGATCCGGAGAAGATGCTCGACCAGCTGATCCGGGACTTCACGAACAACATGGCGGAGGCGGAGGACGCGGTCGCCCAGACCGTGGGGAACCTCCGGATGGTCGAGGACGACGCGTCCGAGGCCCGGGCCGCGTCGGCGGAGTGGGGCAGCAAGGCGGCGGCCGCGTCGCGCAAGGCCGACGAGCTCCGCGCGGCCGGCAACACGGCGGACGCGGATCGGTTCGACGAACTCGCCAGGGTCGCCCTGCGGCGCCAGCTCAGCTTCGAGGAGCAGGTCAAGACCTTCGGGACGCAGATCGCCCAGCAGACGGAGCTGGTCGACAAGCTCAAGGACGGCCTGACGAAGCTGCGCGCCAAGCGCGAGGAGCTGGTGCAGAAGCGCGAGGAGCTGGTCAGCCGGGCCAAGATGGCGCAGGCGCAGCTGCAGGTCCAGCAGACGCTGCGCGACGCCTCCGTCATGGATCCCACCAGCGAGCTGAACCGCTTCGAGGAGCGCATCCGGCGCCAGGAAGCGATGGCCCGCGGCCGGGCCGAGGTCGCCGCCTCGTCACTGGACGAGCAGTTCGCCTCGCTCGACAGCGACTCGGACGAGATGGAGGTCGAGTCCAGGCTCAAGGCGCTGAAGGGCAGCTGACCCGGCTCTTTGCGGTCCTTCCGGCTCACCCCTTGACGATCACGGTCCCGGTCATGAAGGGGTGAATGGCGCAGTGGTAGGCGAAGGTGCCTGCCGTCCGGAACGTGAACGAGAAGGACGCGCCGGGCGAGAGCGTGCCGCTGGCGAACGCCCCGCCGTTCGCGGTGACGGTGTGGTCGACCTGCCCGGTGTTGGTCCAGGTGACCGTCGTGCCGACCGTCACGGTGAGCGTGGCCGGCGAGAACCCGAAGTCGACGATCTTCGCCGCGACCGCGGCTGGGGCCGATGTCGCGGGCGGTCGCGTGGCCGGGGGCCGTGTCGCCGGAGGACGCGTGGCGGGCGGCAGCGTGGGCCGCGGCGTCGAGCGGGCGGTGGGAGAGGGGGCGGGTGCAGGCGTGGCGACCGGGGAGGCCGCCGCAGGTGAGCCGGACGGGGCGCCGGCGCTGGCGGCCGCTGTCGGCGCGGAGCCGCTGCCGGGTGCCCCACTCGCGGCTCCGCCGCTGCCGATCGCTGTCGGCGGCGTGGAGGCCGCGGGAGAGGCCGCGGACGGTGCGGACGGGCTCGCCGTGACGGGGGCAGCGCACGCTGCCACCAGCAGCGCGAGGGCGGGGAGCAGGCGGTGGAGCCGGTTGGGGGCCATGATCCTTCTCCTGCCGAGTGGAGCGTCTATGTCACGTGGCGGACCCGCCGGCCGCGTCGAGCGGCCGCACCGGGCCGTGGCGCAAGGCGGCATCGGCGCCTGACGGGGTCTACGCCGCGGGCCGGCCGGCGGTTTCGCGCGGCGCGTCGCACGAGCGCAACTTGCGCCACACTTCCCACGCACAGCAGCGCAGGGGGGAAGCCATGCATCGCCGGGTGGACCGTCTCATCGAAGCCCAGGAACGGTGGGCGAAGCCGGTCGGGCAGTGGAACCAGCGCTGGATCGCGGCGGCGTTTGCCGGCTCCGGGCCGCTCAAGGACTTGCTGAACGGCGTGTGGCTGGGTCACCCCGTCCATCCGGCGGTGACAGACGTCCCGGTCGGGGCGCTGACGGCCGGGATGCTGCTGGACCTCACCGGCCAGCGACGTGCGGCGGACGTGGTCACCGCGACGGGCGTCGCGGCCATGGTGGCCTCCGCCGTCACCGGCGCGGCGGACGCGGTCGACGCCCATGGCCGTCCCCAGGTCCAGGCGACCGTGCACGCCTCCATCATGGTCGGCAGCCTGGCCGCCTACCTGGCCTCGCTCGCGGTGCGGGCCGCGCGCCCGTCCTCGCGAACGCTGGCGGTGAGCCTCGCGCTGCTTGGCTATGCCGGCGTGGCCTCGGGCGCGTACGTCGGCGGCGAGCTGGTCTACGGATCAGGCAACATGGTCGACCGGCACGCCTGGCGCACCGGCGGCGCGAGATGGCGCCGCCTCGACGTCGACGAGGTGCCGGAAGGTGCGCCCGTGCAGGCCAGGGCGGGCCAGGACACGCTCGTCCTGTACCGGACCGGCGACGCGATCCATGCGCTCCACGACACCTGCGCGCACGCCGGCGGGCCGCTGAGCGGCGGCACCGTGATCGACGGGTGCATCGAGTGCCCGTGGCACGGGTCCCGGTTCCGTCTCAGCGACGGCCGGGTGGTGCGCGGGCCGGCGGTGTACGACCAGCCGGCCTACGAGGTGCGGGCCATCGATGGCGGAGGCCTGGAGGCGCGGCGCCTGCCCGAACCGCTGGACTGACCGACCTTCGCCGCAGGGGGCGTCAGCTCACCGGTGAATCGCCCGGGCGAGCGCGTCAGCTGGCCGGCGGCGTGGCGTTCGCGATGACAGGCGACTGCCAGATGCTTGCCTTGGCCTTCTGCGCCGCGTACCAGTTGGTGAACGCCGCGCCCTGCAGCGTGGTCAGCTGGGATGAGTCGATCGGCCGTGATTCCTTCTGGCTGATCTGGTACAGGTAGATCCCGTCGGTCTGCGTCTGCGGGGCGCTGACCTGCCCGACCTTCAGGCCGAACAGCACGCTCTCGATCGACTGCTGCAGCTGGAGCGGCGCCACCCAGCCCATGTCGCCGCCGGCCACCGCATCGGTGGCGTCCGAGTTCGCCTTCGCGATCGCGGAGAAGCTGGCGCCCGGCGCCGCGAGTTCCTTCTGGATCTCGGCGACGCGCTGCTGTGGCGCCGGGCGGCTGGCCACGAAGAGGATCACGTGGTACCCGTACTGGCTCTTGACCGGCCCGATGATCTCGTCGGGCGTGTGGGTGCCGGTGAAGAGCGGGGCCGAGAACTGGGGCACCATCGAGCCCTGCGTGAACCAGCCGAGGTCACCGCCGTTGGCGCCCGACGTCGTGTCGTTGCTCTCCTTCTTGGCCAGGGCGGCGAACTCGGCGGCGCGCTTTGCCGGATCGGTGATCGCCCGCAGCTGGTCTGCGGCCGCCTGGGCAAGCTTCTCGGCGGCGGCCCACGAGGGATCGCTGGCCGGGATCGAGGATGCGTTGTTCGGGTTGCCCTTGGGACTGAACAGGATGTGCGAGGCCTTCACCTCGGGGCCGGTGATCGGGTTGCCCTGGGAGTCGCTGGTGGCGACCTCGATCTCCCAGGCGTGCACCTGCTCGATGTTGCCCGTGGTGGCCTGCTTGGTGATCGCGGTCTGCAGCTTCTGGGCGATCAGGTTGTACTGGATGGCGGTCCGGTACGCGGTGAGGTTCACGCCGGCCTGCTGGAGCTTCTGCGCGTAGTTCGGATCCGTCTTGGCGGGAACGATGTCGGTCACCTTGCCGATCCGGTAGGTGCCGTCCGAGCCCAGGATGACGCCGGTCATCCCGTTGAGCGGCAGCTTGAACAGCGCGCTCACCCAGGCCGAGTCGACGGTATCGGTGGCCGTGATGTAGCCGTAGTCGCCGCCGCTCGTCGCGCTGGCGTCCGTGCTGTATTCCTTGGCCACCGTGGCGAACGGGGTGCCGGCCTTCAGCGCGGCCAGCGCGGCATCCGCGTCGGCCTTTGCC
>JAJYEB010000023.1 GCA_021790375.1 Chloroflexota bacterium
CGGCCAGAAGGACAGGCACGATCCCGTGCAGGCGCTGCCGCCGGTCGGGTCCGACGAGAGCGTGTACAGGGTGAGCCCGGAGGGGCCGGTGAGGTAGGACCCGAGCGTCGCGCTCGTGCCGGCGCCCAGCTGGAGGCTGGACGGCACGGGCGTCGCCGTCGGGGACGCGCTCGGCGCCGGGCTGCCGTACGAGACGGCATCCACCCCGGCCGCCGACCAGGACGCGATGATGATGAGCAGGGACGCGAACAGCCCGGGCAGAGCCAGGCGACGGGTCCACCGGGAGTGGTGCATCGGGCGGGACTCCTCTGACCCTGGGGGCGGCCACACGGGACGTGGCTGCTCCGCCATGGCGGGCATACGTCGGCACGACGGAGGTCGGTTTCACCCGGCCACGACAGGCTTCGCGAAACGGCGCGGGCCGGGTACCATCGGCCGCACCATGCACGCCCCTGAACGGCTCGTCTACACGGGCAACGACGAGGCCGACCGACTCCTTGCCCGGGATCCGCTGGCGCTACTGATCGGGTTCACGCTCGACCAGCAGGTGCCGCTCCAGAAGGCGTTCATCGGCCCGTACGAGCTGCAGCGGCGGCTGGGCGCCCCGCTGGACGCGGTCCGCATCGCGGGGATGGACCCCGGCGAGCTGGCAAGCGTGTTCGCCGAACGTCCCGCGCTCCACCGATTCCCGGGCGCCATGGCGGCCCGGGTGCAGGCGCTCTGCTCCGCCGTCGCGTCCACCTACGGGGGCGATGCGGCACGAGTCTGGAGGGAGGCGGCGGACGGTCCCGACCTGCGATCCCGGCTGCTGGGGCTGCCCGGCATCGGCGAGATGAAGGCCGGGACCATCGCGGCGGTGCTGGCCCGCCGCTTCGGACTGGAGCTGCCCGGGCTCGAGGCGGTGCTCCCCGACCACCCCACCCTGGGCGACGTGGATTCCCCGGAGGCGCTCGCCACGTACCAGGCCGGGAAGCGGGCCCACAAGGCGGCGCTGCGGGCGGGCGGGAACGAGCGCAGGGGCTCGGCTGCGCCCGGCGGGCACGGACCGGAACCGCGCGCCGCCGACCGCGAGCGGTAGGGAACGCGCCCGGGCTACTCCAGGGGCTCGCCGATCCCGGATCGCACGAGCTCCGAGAGCGACGCGATCGCGCCGGCCTCGTCCTCGCCCTCTGCCGTGATGCGCACGAGGTGCCCCTTCTTCACGCCGGCCGCGAGCATGGTCAGGATGCTCTTGGCGTCCCCCGGCGCGGTGCCCCGTGTCAGGTTCTGGATCTGGACTCGCGAGCGGAACCCCGCCGCCGTCTTCACGAAGATCGAGGCCGGGCGCGCATGCAGCCCCGACGGGTTCCGGACTTCAAGCTCGACGGCCTCCATGTGCGTCCTCCCGGGGCCTGCTCCCCTGTGATCGCTGCGGGTTGGTGCACCAATCTTGGGGCATGGTGGTCACCGCCGTGGTGGCCTCGACGCTGAAGCGCCCCGTCGCGGAGGCCGAGCCGGCCGGCGTCCTGGCCGAGCCTGCGGCGGCCCGATATCCGGCCCGACCTGACACCCAGCCTGACACCCACGTAGTACTACCCGGCCGCGGCCCGACCCGGACGGGCTATTGAGCGGCGGCCGCCCGGCGTCCATCCTTGCAGCGGACATTTCCG
The DNA here is from genome assembly GCA_021790375.1 of Chloroflexota bacterium. Lineage (GTDB taxonomy): Bacteria > Chloroflexota > Limnocylindria > Limnocylindrales > CSP1-4 > JAJYNJ01. Next base: position 1,650 of record JAJYEB010000023.1, read on the forward strand.
CAGCGAGCCGAACCGCGATGGGGGCCCCTCTCCACTGCATCTTCTGCGGCACCGCGAACGGTCCGGACGACCGCTTCTGCCGGCTCTGCCGGCAACCGATGGGATCGCTGACCGAGCCGCCGGCGCCGGCCGCCGCGTCGGCGCGCCCCTCGAGCATGCGGAGTGGCGTGCGGAATCACGCCGCTGCCCTCCTGGTCGCAGCCGGCATGGTCCTGGCCGCCTCCGCCACCGCCTTCGCCGCCCGCGGTCCGCTCCTCGACCTCGCCTCGCACGTGGTCCCGCAGTTCGTCCAGGCCCCCGCCAACGCCGAACCGGCGGTGCCGCTCGTGCCCGCCGCGACCCACACTCCGGCACACGCCCCTGCGGCCGCTCCCGCGTGTGGCCCCGCGAGCGAGCACGGTCAGGGCGTCGCGAAGGGACGGTCGCAGGCCGGGTGCACGCCGGTGGCGACGCCCAGGGCGCATGCACAACCCGAGCGAACGGCGAAGCCGCATGCGACCCCGGAGCCACAGGGGCTGGAGTCGGCACCGGGCCGGTCGTCAACCGACCGACAACCCAAGGCGACCACGGGAGTCCGACGGAACGGCGCGGGCACGGGCCCTGCCAGCGATCACTGAGGCGCGACCGGCCCCCGGACCCCGCGACCGGGCCCCGCGACCTCCATGCCCGGCGTCCGCGCGGCGACGCTCAGAACTCCTCCGGGCACCAGGGCGCCCGATCGACCGCGAACAGCGCGTCCGCGCGGTGCACCGCGCCCGGCCTTCCCTCCACTGCCCGGCCGGCCCGGACCAGCTCACCGAAGGTGAACCCACCCAGGTAGCAGCATCCCAGGTCGGTCACGTCGAGCGCGATGTCGGCCGCGTCGTCTGTCCGCTCCACCACGCCGCGCAGGGACGGTTCCGACGACGCCCGGACGTCCCCGCTGACCGCAAGCCTCCAGCGTCCCTCGTTCCACGGCGCGCCCGCGTCGGCGACGTCGAGCACGACCGAGCCGGCGGCCGCATACCGCCGCCCCGACAGGGCGCCCGCCACGTCCACGAGCCGGACGAACAGCCCGTCCCCCAGCGTGAAACCCAGGCGTCGCGGCTCCGAGAGCAGCAGGAGCAGCGGCGAATCGGCCGGCTGGTGCCGGGCGCGGATCCGCCCCACGAGGTCCATCTCCAGGGCGAACCGCCAGAGCGCGCGCTCGGCCCGACCGGTGGCGGCGATCAGCTCGCGCACCTCGAGGACGTTCTCGTGCCCGTGCGTCTCCCAGGCGTGCCGCATCCGGTATCGCACGTAACCCTCGGGCCCGTCCTCGCCTTCATGGACCGCCGTGAACGTGGGCTCCGGCCCCTCGCGGTCCTGCTCGCGCTCACGCAGCACGTGGAGCTCCCACCAGGCGGCGGTCCGGGTGACGAACCCCGGCCGGGCCGTCCTGGCCGCCTCGAAGACCCGCGGCAGCAACCCGCCCGCCTCGGCGACGTCGACCAGCCGGACGTGCCCGCCGGGCTCGGGAGCGGGACGGAGGGCGCGCGCCGCTCCCGGGAGGTCGAACGAGGCATCCATCGTCGCGAGCCCGTACCCGAACCTTGGATAGATGGCCGCCTCGGATGCCCAAAGCACGGCCACCGGCTCGCCCCGGGCCCGGACGTCGGCCAGGAGCCGGGTCATCATCGAGGTCAGGATCCCGCGTCGGCGGTGGCTGGGGATGACGCCGACCTCCGTGACGCCGGCAGCGGCAACCTCGGCCCCCGGCACCGTGAGGCGGAGCGACAGCGCGGCCGCCGTGCCCACGATCGCGTCCCCGTCGTACGCGCAGAGCAGCCGGTCGCGCTCCAGGATCCGTTCGTGATCCCGGACGTACTCGTCCCGGACCGCGTAGGCGAACGGGATCTCGGCCGCGACCAGGAACGGGCGCAGGTCGTCGGAGCCGTACGGGCGGACCTCGACGGGCATGGCGGTCACCTCTTAGCTGGACGCGGCCGCAATCGTACGGTGGCCGGGAACGCCCGGTCGCGCCGGGGAAGCCACGGGGGTAGGCTTGGCGCATGCTCTCGACGACCGGGCCCGCCCGACCCCGGGCGGTCACCGGTGCCCGGCGCGCCGGGGTCGCCCTGCGGCACCGCAACTTCCGCCTCTTCTTCTCGGGCCAGCTGATCTCGCTGATCGGGACCTGGATGCAGTCGCTCGCCCAGGGCTGGCTCGTGCTGCAGCTGACCCAGGACCCGTTCGTGCTGGGGGTCATCTCGGCGGTGCAGTTCCTGCCGATCATGGTGTTCGGGCTCTTCGGCGGGCTCATCGCCGACGCGCTGCCCAAGCGCACGACCATCATCGCCACGCAGACGGCATCCATGATCCTGGCGCTGGTGCTCTTCTGGCTGACCTGGACGCACCAGGTCCAGCCCTGGCACATCGGCGTGCTCGCGCTGCTGCTCGGCTGCGTGAACACCATCGACATGCCCACCCGCCAGGCGTTCGTGGTCGAGATGGTGGGCCGGGATGACGTGGTGAACGCCGTGGCCCTGAACTCCGCGGTGTTCAACACCGCGCGGATCGTGGGCCCCGCCATCGCCGGCGTGGTGATCGGCGTGGTCGGCATCGCCAGCTGTTTCCTCCTCAACGGGGTCAGCTACATCGCGGTGATCATCGGGTTGTTCGCGATGCGCCCGTCGGAGCTGCATGCGCGCGGTGGCTATCGGTTCCAGAGGAGCGCCCGGGCGGTGCTCGCGGACCTGGCCGAGGGACTGCGCTACGTCCGGGCCACGCCGGTGGTGCTGCTCGCCGTGGCCGTGGTGGGGCTGGTCTCCACCCTCGGGATGAACCTGAACGTCCTCGTGCCGGTCTACGCCGCGGACGTGCTCCACGCCGGGGCCACCGGCTTCGGGTTCCTGATGGCGGCCACCGGCATCGGGTCGCTGGTCGCCGCGCTGACGATCGCGTTCGCGGGCCGCTCGTCGCCCCGGGTGATGCTGGGGGGAGGAGCGATCCTGGGCCTGCTGCAGGCGGTGCTCGTCGCCGTCCACGTCATGCCGATCGCGCTCGCCTGCATGTTCGGGGTGGGGTTCGGGAGCATCGCGATGACCGCGACGGCGAATACCTCGATCCAGCTCGCGGTCCCCGACGGCCTGCGGGGCCGGGTCCTCAGCGTCTACACGACGGTCTTCGCGGGCTCGACGCCGATCGGTGCCCTCTTCGCAGGCACGCTCGCGGCGCAGTTCGGGGCCGCCATGTCGTTCGGGGTGGGGGGCGCGACATCGCTGGGGGTGGTCGTGGTCGCCTTCCTGCTCGCCCGGCCGTGGCTGGCCAGGCAGCCGGTCCGCCGGATCGCGTAGGGCCGACGCCCGGCATCGCGCCGACGCCCAGGGATATCTAGACAGAATCGGCCTTCTGACGCATCATCCCTCGCTATGAGCGAGGAGGCGACCGATATCCGGATCGGTCTCGCGGCGGAGATGCTGGGGATCTCCGTGGAGACGCTGCGCCGCTGGGAGGCGGAGGGTCGGCTCCGGACCCGGCGCTCGGAGGGCGGGCAGCGGCTCGTGCCGCTGGCGGAGGTGACCCGCGTCCTCGCCGAGCGGCGGGCCGCCCCGGCGGACCGGCCCGTGGTCGCGCAGTCCGCGCGCAACCGCTTCCCCGGGATCGTCACACGGATCCAGCGCGACGGCATCGTCGCCGTGGTCGAGATCCTGGCCGGTCCGCACCGCGTGGTGAGCATCATGACCGCCGAGGCCGTCGACGAGCTGGGGCTGGCCGTGGGGATCGAGGCCGTGGGGGTGGTCAAGGCGACCAACGTGGTCGTGGAAGTCCCGTCGCCGGGCGGAGCGCGCGGGTGAGACCGCCGCGGTCGGATGGCACCGTCTCGCTCGCCACCCTGGCCCTGGTCGCGACGGTGGTGGCCGTCGTGGCCACGGGTTGCGGCGCCGCCACGGGGGCCCGGACGGCACCCTCGCCCTCCGGCCCTGCTGCGGCAACCGCCCATCTCACCGTCCTCGCCGCTGCGTCGCTGAGCAGCGCGCTCGCGGAGGCGACGCGCGCATACGAGTCGCGCCACGCGGGAGCATCGTTCACCGTCGCCACGGGCTCATCGGCGGCGCTGCGCGTCCAGATCGAACAGGGCGCACCGGCCGACGTGTTCCTGTCGGCCGACACGGTGAACGCGCAGACGCTGGTCGGGGAAGGGCTCGCGGTCGGTGCTGCCGTGCCGTTCGCGGGCAACGTGCTCACCGTCGTGGTGCCGCTTGCGAACCCCGCCGCGGTCGCCACACCAGCGGACCTCGCGCGTCCCGGCCTGCGCATCATCGCCGCAGGCAGCCAGGTCCCGATCACGAAGTACGCCCAGCAGGTCGTCGCCAACCTCGCCCGCCAGCCGGGCTATCCCGCCGACTTCGCCGCCCGATACGCGGCCAACGTCGTGTCCCACGAGGACGACGTGACCGCGGTGCTGGCCAAGATCGAGCTCGACGAGGGCGACGCCGCGATCGTGTACGTGACCGATGCGAAGACCTCGTCGAAGGTCCTCACGATCCCGATCCCGGCGGCCGCGAACGTGCCGGCGACGTATGCGGGCGTGGTCGTGAAGGGGTCCGCACACCCGACGGCCGCCGCAGCCTTCCTCTCCTGGCTGGCCGGCCCGGAGGGGCAGGCGATCCTGGCGCGCTTCGGCTTCCTCGCCCCGTGACCTCCGGCCGGGGGCCTGCGGTCCGCGCCCGCAGGAGTCACCCCGGGTTGCTGGTCGTGGTCGCGATCGCCGTGCTCTTCCTCGGCCTCCCCGTGCTCGTGCTGGTCGGGCGGGCCGTGCTGGGTGGCTCGCTGGCGGGCGCCGTGGGCAGCCGCGCGGTGCTGGATGCGCTCGGGCTGAGCCTCGCGACGACGGCGATCAGCCTGGTCCTGACGATCGCCTTCGGGCTCCCGCTCGCCTGGGTGCTGGCACGGCGGCCGTTCCGGGGCGCCTGGCTGGTGGAGGCCGTCGTGGATCTCCCGATCGTGCTCCCGCCCGCGGTCGCGGGCCTGGCGCTGTTGCTCGTCCTTGGACGGTCGGGCCTGCTCGGGCCGGCCCTCGGCACCGCCGGGATCGCGGTCCCGTTCACCACGGGGGCCGTGGTGCTCGCCCAGGCGTTCGTGGCCGCACCGTTCTTCGTGCGGAGCGCGCGGACCGGGATCGGCGGCGTGGACCGCGACGTGGAGGACGCGGCGCGCGCAGATGGCGCGAACGAGCTCGGGGTCTTCCGTCACGTCACCGTGCCGCTGGCCGCTCCCGCGCTGGCGGCAGGGCTCGTGATGAGCTGGGCGCGGTCCCTGGGCGAGTTCGGGGCGACGATCATGTTCGCCGGCAACTTCCCGGGCCGCACGCAGACCCTGCCGCTCCTGGTCTACTCCGAGTTCGAGGGCGCGAGCCTCGACGCATCCATCGCCGCGGCTGCGATCCTGGTCCTCGCCGCGCTGGGGGTGCTGATCGCGGTCAGGGTGCTGCACTGGGGATGGGCGCTGGACGCCCGGGTCGCCGGGTAGGCATCGGCCGGCCGATGACCGGCGCCAGCCGTACCGGAGGGATGCGCGCGCCGGCGGGATGCGCGCCGGCGGGATGCGCGCCGGCGGGCACAATCCCGGGACTGCCTCAGGCGGCCGCGATCAGCGCGATCCCGGCGAACGCGAGCGCGACCCCCGCGAGGTGCGCGCGCGACAGCCGTTCGTCGAGCAGCACCCACGCGAGCATCACCGTGACGGCCGGATACAGCGATGCCAGCACCGCGGCGGGCCCGAGCGGGCCCTGCGCACGGGCCAGCAGGAAGCCCAGGTTGCCCGCGATGTCGCCCACGCCCGAGAGAAACACCACGGGCGAGAGTGCCCGCATCGCGCCGCGGACCTGCCCGGTCGCGAGCGCCCCGCTCGCGGTGAGGGCGAACGAGGCGGCGCGCGCGATGGGCAGCGGCCACCACGTGCCGGCCCCCGCCGCGTACGCGCGGTCCATGCCGACGAAGAACGCGGCGAACCCGAGCCCCGCGAACAGTGCAAGCCAGGTTCCGCCGTGGCTGTCCACGGTGCCCGCCGCGGGGCGCGAGACGAGCGCCACCGCACCCAGCGCGGCAACGATTCCGATCACCTGGCCCGGCGCGAGCCGCTCGCCCAGGACGTACCCCACGATGGCGGGGAGCCCCGCGCCGACGACCGCCGCGACCGGCGCCACCACGCTCATCGCGCCGGTCGCGAGCCCCCGGTAGAACGCGAGCAGGCCGATCACGCCGGTCACGCCCGCGAACAGCGACCACCCGGCCCCCGCCGCGGACGGGAACGGGTCGCGCGAGAGGAGGGCGATCCCGAGCGCGAGCACGAGCCCGATGCCCTGGGTGCAGACGCCGACCAGCAACGCCCCCCAGCGCCGGCTCGCGATGCCGCCGGCGAAGTCGCTGATCCCCCAGCTCAGCGCCGCGCCGAGCGCAAACCCGAGCCCGAGGGAAGTCAGCTGGCCTCCGCGACCGCCGAGGGCCGGTCGGCCTCCACCGGTGCCGGCAGCTCGATCACCATGTCGGCCAGCGCGTCGTAGCGCGCCGACGTCGAGAGGTAGAGGACCTGCAGCTCGCCGGCGATCTCGCGCAGCAGGTCGATCGCCCGCCCGGCGCGCTCGTCGTCGAAGGCCACGAACGGGTCGTCGAGGACCAGCGGCGGGCGCCGATCGCCCGTCACCTGGCGAGCCAGCGCGAGCCGGGCCGCGACGTAGACCTGCGCCAGGGTGGCGTCGGAGAGCGCGCGGGCATCCACCCAGTCGCCCCGCTCGGGCGACCACAGCCGCATCGACAGGTCCGCGTCGTCGACCTGGACCCGCCGGTACCGGCCGCCGGTGATCCGCGCGATGTCGCGGTCCATTCGCCGCTCCACGAACCGTGCCGCCTGGCGCATCGTGGCCTGCTCGGCCGCACGCAGCGCATCGAGCGTGCCCGCGACGATCCGCCGGTGGCGGGCGAGGCGATCGCGCCGCAGCCTGGCCTCGGTGAGCTCCTCCGCGATCGCGCCCACGGCGTCCGCGTCGGCCGGGCTTCCCTGCACCCTCCCGAGGGCGCCGGCAACGGTCTCGCGGGCGCGGGCCTGGGAGAGCTCGCCTGCGGCGACGGCCGCGTCGTACCGGGCCCGGTGGCCCGCCGGGTGCTTGCCGATCTCGCCCATCTGCGACAGGAGGTGCCGACGGAGCTCGGCCTCGGCCGCCGCGCGATCGCGCAGGACGGCCACGTCCTCGGTCACGGGCGGGTCGCCGAGCAGCGTCGCGAACTCGGCGCGCAGTTCCTCGAGGTGCGCGACATGCGCCTCCTCCGCGGCCAGCAGCCCCTCGCATGCCCCGAGGTCCTTGACGCCGAGACCCGCGAGCTGCGCCTCGCGCGCCTTCTGGTTCTGGCGAAGCTGATCCTCGATGACGGAGCGCCCGCGCAGTCGCCGATTGACCTGCTCGCCCCGAAGGTGCTTCTGGTAATTGACGTCGAACGCCAGCCGCCGGCGCTGGATGGCGAACACGGCGGCGATCACCGCGACGACCGCGACGAGCCCCCCGACGATGTGCTGGGCAGTGAGCAGGGCCACGCCCACGCCGACCACCGCCAGCACGATCGCCGCGATCGCGAGTGGCCGCCACCGGGGCGCGGGCCGCATGATCTCGCCCGACACCGTGACCTCGTCGCCCAGCTCGGCGGTGAGGTCCGCGATCGTCTTCTCGAGCTCCCGGAGCCGGTTCGTGCCGTCCCGCAGCACGGTCAGCGGAAGGGTCGAGGGGTGCGTCGTCTCGCGCTTCTCGATCTCCTCGCGCACCACGACCGCGCGCTGGAACCGCTCGTGACGGGCCTCGGCCTCCTCCTGCTCGCTGAGCAGCTGCACGGCCTCCTCGCTCGTCGCGAGCAGCTCGCGGTCGCTCTCGAGCTGTGCCTCGACCTCGGCAAGCTCGCTCTGGGCAGCCCAGAGGGCCTCCTGGCCGGCCAGCAGCTGCCGGAGCTCCTCCTCGCCCCGTGCGAGCTCCCCCTCCAGCCGCGAGACCTCGGCCTCGGCCGCGGCCATCGGTCCGGGGGCCGGGAGACCGGCCCCATCGATCGCCGCGAGCTGCGCGTCCAGGTCACGGAGGTTGCGGGCGAAGGTGCGGTCGCCGGCCGACACGGTCGCGGCCAGGCGCTCCCGCATCGCGTGGTCGTCATGGGCCAGGCCGGCGAGGTCGGCGTGGTCCAGCACCGCGCTCGAGCGGAAGAACGCGAGCGTCGGAAGGCCCGTCAGCTCGGCGAGGCGCCGCTCGGCTGCGTCGCCCTCCAGCCGCCCGTCCGGCGTCCTCAACTCGACCTGCCCGCCACCCTGGGTGAACGTCCGGGTCACGCGGAACGAGGTCTCCTCGTCGCCGTCCGCCTCGACATCGACCTCGACCGAGGCGAGCTGCTTGTCCGGCGCCTGCCAGCGCCGCACCTGCGTCTCGGCGTCGCCCACGCGGCCGTAGAACGCCAGCTCGAGCGCGCGGCGCACGGTGGACTTGCCGGATTCGTTGGGCCCGCGGATGACCGTCAGGCCCGGTGCCGGACGCACTTCCAGGTCGGCGTGCCGCTGGATGTCGTGAAGGTGAAGACGGATGACGCGCACGCTATCCCCCTTCAGACCGGCATGCCGGTGGAACCGGCAAGCAGCCGGGTGCCGAGATCGAGCTGTTCGCGCAGTTCGCGCTCCTCCTCGGTATGTCCCGCGGTCGTGGCGGCAGCGATCCGGTCGCCAAGGTCGCGCTCGAAGGCGCCGGCGATCGATTCGGGTGGTGCGGCCGCAGCGGGACCGGCGGCCAGCGTTTCGTCGTGGATCCGCAGGTGCAGGAACCCGGGCGCCAGCCGGCTCTCCAGGGATGCCTCGTCCAGCTGCAGCCCGGCCGGCCGGGTCCCCGACACGTGGACCTCGCACGCCACGTCCGCATCGGCTAGCGACGCGAGATGCGCGATCAACGCCAGCTCGTCCTCGAGGTCGGCGGCCGGCAGGTCGACCCGGAGACGCCGCGACCGGCCTACCGGTCGCGGTTCGACGCGCGCGCGCTCCGGTCGATCCGGGTCGAGCATGACGAAGAGCGCCTGCCCCGCGGATGGGGCGCCGGCGTCGAGCAGCTCCGGCGGCCCGGGGTCCGCCCACCGGGTCGTTCCGGCCGCCCCGTCGACTGGCGCCATGGCCCCGCCCAGCGCGAGGTAGTCGAGGCCCGATGCGGCCACCCCCTGCTCGCTCATGCCGGTCGTGCCCGCGGGGCCGACGCGTCCGTGCGCGACGCCAATCCGCAGGCGCACGCCGGTCTCCGCCTCGTCGCGCGGCGCCCCGAGTGCCTCGTCGAGGGACCCGGGAGGCGCCGCCACGTACCCGCGCACGGCGAGATCCAGGGCAGGGACCACCAGCGTCATGCGTCCGGGAACCAGCACGTGCAGGCCGTCGGTGTCAGGCGGCAGTCCCGCGAGGGCGGTCAGGTCGTACGTCCGGTAGATCGAGGCGGCGTCGTACGGGTCGCTGTCGCCGGGCAGGATCACGACCCGGGCTCCCGCGGCGACCGCCGTGCCCATGGCCTTCGCCGCACGCTCGACGGTCCGCCTGGGCTGTGCGTTCGAGTCGAACAGGTCGCCGGCGATCACCACGAGGTCGCAGTGATCCGACGTGGCCAGCGCCAGGGCGGCCTCCAACGCCTGCCACTGCCGCTCGCGCTGGTCCGTGCCCGCCGAGCCGAGCTCGACGTGCCGCGCGCCAAGGTGCACGTCCGCCAGGTGCAGGAGGCGGAGCATCGTCGTCTCCCTCCACTCCGGGTGCCGGCCCGGCACGCGTTTCCACGGCTCGACGCCTGCCCCGTGCGTCGCGGTCAGGGTCACCGCCGCGTGTGACTCCCCGGGCGCATTGTGCCACCGCGCGCGACGGTGCGCGAAGACGAGGCGCCGCGGCGCGCACGTTCCACCCCGAGTTCGGGAGCAGCCGGCACGCCGGGCAGCAGGGCCCAGGCTTCGCGTACGCCGGGCACCCCTCCCGGGTCCGTGGCTTGTTCATGCGGCCGGGCGGATGCTAGGCTTGGGCCCGCAACCGGTGCGCCCCGTTCCCGGGACCTCGGCAGACACCTGGGTCGCGCGGCGCCCGGAGCCCCGGACGCACGCGTCCCGCTTGCGGCTGCTTCATGTGGATCCCTTGACGTGGCTCCCGTGCTGCGATCGTTGCGAGACCACGCGCTCCAGGAGGCACCCGGTGTCCTACTCCGATCGAACCCTGACCTGTGTCGACTGTGGAGTCGATTTCGTCCACTCGGGCGCAGACCAGGAGTT
>JAJYEB010000024.1 GCA_021790375.1 Chloroflexota bacterium
GTGGGCGGGGCGGACCTGGAGGTGCGGTTCGAGGGGGTCGGCGACGAGATCCGGCAGATCGAACTGCACGCACGAACGGAGCGCGGTGCCCGGTATCTCGCGCGAGTGCGCTTCGGGGTGCCGGGGGAGGACGAGCCATGAGCGGCCCCTCGCCGCTGTCCGCCGCGGGAGGACTCGGGGGATCGGTCGTTCACCCACTGGTTGCCATCGACACGGCAACCCGCCGCGCCTGCATCGCGATCGGTGACGGGCTTGCCGTCCCCCTGGCCATGCGCTCGTGGCACGCGGGATACCGGCACGGCGAGGAGCTGCTGGCGGCGCTGGACGATCTGCTGCGGGACTCGGGGGTTCGGCTGGGGGACCTCGGCGGCGTGGTGGCCGGCACGGGCCCCGGGGCCTTCACCGGGCTCCGCGTGGGCCTGGCCACGGCCAAGGGCCTTGCGTACGGGCTCGGGATCCCGATCATCGGGGTGGCATCGACCGAGGGGCTGGCCGCCGCGTCCGTGGAGCCGGGCAACCACGGCGATGAGCCGCTCGACCTGGCCGTGCTGCTGCCCGCGGGGCCGCACGACCGCTACCTGGCGCGCTACCGACGCGCGGACGGCCGGGCGGGCACCTGGGAGGACGTACTCGGGCGCGGGCCCGAGCTCGTGCCGGGCGGCGAGCCCATCGAGCCTCTGGTCGCAGGCGCCGTGCTGGTCGCGATCGACCTCCCGCCCGGGCCCGGGATCCCCGGCGAGGCCGTCGCCGCGGGGACGCGCGCCCAGGAGCGGCTGGGCACCGCGCTGCTCTCGCTCGGCCGGGCCGCGCTGGACGCCGGCCGTGCGGTGGACGTCGCCGAGCTCGTGCCCGGCTACGTGACGCTGCCGCGCGGCATCGTCGAGCAGGTGGGGACCATCGAATGGTCGCGCGACCTCCGGTGAGGGTGCTCGTCGAGCCCATGCGGGTCGACGACATCCCGGCCGTCCACGAGATCGAGCGTGCCAGCTTCACGGCGCCGTGGCCCACGTATGCCTTCCGCCAGGAGCTGGAGGCCAACCGCCTGGCGCGCTACGTCGTGGCACGCGACGGGGACCGGATCGTGGGGTACGCGGGCCTCTGGCAGATGGTCGACGAGGCACACATCACCACCTTCGCCGTGGCCCCGGAGTACCGGCTGCAGGGCGTGGGGCAGAGCCTGCTGCTGGAGATGCTGCGGATCGCGGAGTCGGTCGGCGCGTCGGTGGCCACCCTGGAGGTGCGCGTGTCGAACCTGCCGGCCCGGCGGCTGTACGAGAAGTACGGGTTCCGCCCGGTGGGCGTCCGGCCGCGCTACTACACCGACAACAACGAGGACGCGCTGATCATGACCACCCCCGAGCTCCGCTCGCGCGACATGCGGAGCCGGATCCGGCGCCTGTCCACGGACCTGCGCTCCAGGGCCGCCGCGCTGGACGGTGACCCGGCCGCACCCCGCCCGGAGGAGGCATGATGGGCGACCCGGCGACGGGGCTGATCCTGGCGGTCGAGACCTCGTGCGACGAGACGGCCGTCGCGGTCGTGGAGGAGGGGCGGCGGATCCGGGCGAGCGTCGTCGCGAGCCAGGTGACGATGCATGCCTCGACCGGCGGGATCGTGCCGGAGGTGGCGGCGCGTGCCCACCTGCGCTGGATCGTGCCCGTCTTCGAGGAGGCGCGGGCGGCGGCGGGCATCGACGACTGGTCGACCATCGAGGCGGTCGCGGTGACGAACGGGCCCGGGCTGGCCGGCTCCCTGCTGGTCGGGATCAACTTCGCGAAGACGCTGGCGTACGTGCACCGGCGGCCGCTCGTGCCGGTGAACCACCTCGAGGGCCACATCTACGCGGCCTGGCTCCTGGACCCGGACGACCCCGAGCGCCCGGCACCACCGTTCCCCCTGATCGCGCTGGTGGTCAGCGGCGGCCACACCTTCCTGGTGGAAATGCGCGATCACCTGCAGTACCGCTTCCTCGGCCAGACGGTCGACGACGCGGCGGGCGAGGCGTTCGACAAGGTGGGCCGGCTCCTCGGCCTGCCCTACCCGGGCGGTCCGGCCATCATGAAGGCCGCCGCCGGGGCACGGCGGCACGACGTCGAGTTCCCGCGCGCCTGGATGGGCGAGTCGTACGACTTCAGCTTCAGCGGGCTCAAGACGGCCGCCCGCCGTGCCATCGAGGCCCGCCGCGGCGGCGAGGCGCTCGATCCCGAATCGGTGGCCGAGCTCGCGTACGGGTTCCAGGAGTCGGTGGTCGACGTGCTCGCGACCAAGACCGGGCTGGCCGCCGAACGGAGCGGCGCCCGGGCGATCGTGCTCGGGGGAGGGGTGGCGGCCAACGCCGTGCTGCGCGCGCGCGTGGCGGAGCGGGCCGCGGCGCTCGGCATTCCGCTGATCGTCCCGCGCCCGGCGCTGTGCACGGACAACGCGGCGATGGTGGGCGCGGCCGGCTTCTTCCGGGCCCGCGCCGGGACGCGGGCCTCGCTCGACCTCGACGCACGGCCGTCGCTGCCGCTCGTGCCGTGAGTTCGCCCGAGGGCGATCCCCTCGACGCGATGCATCTCGGCGCCGAGGCCGTCCGGCGGCACCTGCGCCGGTACGGTCTCGAGCCACGGAGGTCGCTGAGCCAGAACCACCTGGTCGACGGGGAGGCGCTCGAGGCGATCGTGGCCGCCGCGGCGCCCGCGCCGGGCCGGACGGTCCTCGAGATCGGCCCGGGGATCGGGATCCTGACCGGGGCCCTGCTGCGCGCGGGAGCCGCGGTGACCGCGGTCGAGGTCGACTCCCGGCTGGCCTCCCACCTGCGCGAGCGGTTCGAGCGCGCGCTGGAGGCCGGGGAGTCGGATCCCTCCGCGCCCGGCGCGCTCCGCCTGGTGGAGTCCGACGCGCTCGACGTCCCCGTGGCGGATCTCGTGGCTCCACCGTACGACCTGGTGGCGAACCTGCCGTACCACATCACGAGCCCGACCCTCCACCACGTGCTTGGCGAGGAGCCGCGACCCGGGCGCTTCGTGCTGATGCTGCAGCGAGAGGTGGCGGAGCGGATCGCCGCGCGCCCGGGCGGGCTCAGCTATCTCTCCGTGTTCGTCCAGTACCACGCCTCGGTCGAGGTGGTCAGGATCGTGCCGGCGGCCTCGTTCGAGCCCGCGCCCGGTGTCGACTCGGCGATCCTGGTCGGGAATACGCGTCCGCGCCGCCTGCCGGCCGGCGAGGAGGACGAGATGTGGCGGCTCGTCCAGGCCGGCTTCCGCGAACGACGCAAGATGGTCCGCAACGTGCTCGCGCGCCAGCTTCCCGGGCTCGGACGCGAGCGCATCGATGCCGCGCTCGCGGTGGTCGGGATCTCGCCGGACCGCCGGCCGCAGACGCTGTCGGTCGAGGACTGGCTCGGGCTGGCCGAGGCGCTCGAGATGATCGGCGCGGGCTGGCGGCAGCCGGGCGGCGTCGCGGCACCAGGATGAGGGCCCAGGGAGCCGCGGCGCCGCGGCGCACGCCATCGCCGGCGCTCCATGGACCCGCGGCGCTGGCGAGCACGACCGCCCCGGCGAAGATCAACCTGGTCCTCGAGGTGGCCGGGCGCCGCCCGGATGGCTTTCACGAGCTGCGGTCCGTCTTTGCGCCGCTCGCCCTCGCGGACACGCTCTCGGTGGGGTTTGCACGATCCCGGCCGGCCGCGGACGGCTCGACGGTCCGGAGCGCGGACCGGCTGGCGATCACGGGCGCGCCCGGCCTCCCCGTCGAGGAGAACCTCGTGCTGCGCGCCGCCGCGCTGCTGCGGGCCGGGACGGCCCGCCCGCTCCCGCCGCTCGCGTTCCGGCTGCGGAAGCGCATCCCGGTCGCGGCCGGTCTCGGCGGGGGGAGCAGCGACGCGCTCGCGGCGCTCGACCTCGCCGCGTCCGCCTGGGGACTGCGCCTGGGCGAGCGGCGCCGGCTTCGCCTGGCGGCGCTCCTCGGGTCCGACGTCCCGTTCTTCGCGCTCGGTGGCTGGGCCCTCGCGGGCGGACGCGGCGAGCGCCTGCGGCGGCTCCCGCCGCCGGCGGGGGGGCCGCTCGGCGTGCTGCTCGTGGTCCCCGCCGCGCGGCTCTCCACCCGCGACGTCTTCGCGGCCCTGGACGCGGCGGGGGAGGAGGGCACGCGGGAGGGGCGCGCGGGCGCCGCAGGGGCCCGCGGGACGTCCGGTGCGGAGCCCCCTGCCCGGCCCGGAGCGCGGCTCGCAGCGCCCCCGGGCGCCGGGCACGGCGACGCCGCCCGCCTGGCCGACCTGCTCCGGCGCGGGGTGCGAACCACGGACGTCGCGGCCATCGCACCATCGAACGACCTGCTGCCGGCGGCGGCGCGGCTGCTGCCCGAGCTCGAGCCGCTGCGGCGCGGGCTGTCCGCGCTGCTGGGAAGGGCGGTGCACCTCAGCGGGTCCGGTCCGTCGCTCGCGGTCCTCTATCCTTCGCCGTGGGCGGCCCGCCGGGCCGCGTCGGTGGTCCGCGCCGCCGCCCGTGACGGGCGCCTGCCGCAACCGGGCGGCTCGCTCGAGGTAATCGCGACCAGGACCCTGGGAGGAGAGGCATGAAGGACCCCGTGGCAACCGAGGCCGCCCCGGCGGCGATCGGACCCTACAGCCAGGCCGTGCGGGCCCAGCGGCTGGTGTTCTGCTCCGGCCAGCTCGGGCTGGAACCCGCGACCGGCGAGCTGGCGGCCGGCGTGGAGCTGCAGGCCGAGCGCGCACTGGCCAACCTCGAGGCGGTGCTGGGGGCCGCCGGGGCCACCATGGACGACGTCGTGAAGACCACCATCTTCCTGGCCGACATGGCCGATTTCGCAACGGTCAACGCCGTCTATGCCCGCCATTTCGCCGAGCCGTTCCCGGCCCGGTCGACCGTGGCCGTCGCGGCGCTGCCGCGCGGCGGGCGCGTGGAGATCGAGGCGACGGCTTCCGTCGCCGAGCGGGCGTGACGGGCTCCGTGCAGGGCCGTCCCGGCAGGCAGGCCGCAATGGCTGCCGGCGGCGCCGCCATGGCTGCCGACGGCGCCCACGTTGACACCCCTCCGAAGCCGCCCGAGAATCGAGAAGACGTGTCAATCCAGCCTCCAGATCGCCACGGGGCGCTCCCGTCATGAGCGGCGCGGACGGTGGGCCCCTCGCGATCGTGCTCGCGGCGGGGCTCGGCACGCGGATGCGGTCGCGTCGTCCGAAGGTCCTCCACCCGGTCTGCGGCAGGCCGATGCTGGCCCACGTGCTGGATGCGGCGCGCGCCGTCGGCAGCCGCCCGCCGCTGGTGGTGTACTCGCCCGCGACGGCCGCCATACGCGACGCCTTCGAGGGCCGCGCCCGGTTCGCGCTGCAGGCCGAGACCCTCGGCACCGCCGACGCGCTGCGCGCCGCGCTGCAGGTGGCGCCGGCCGACGTCGACGAGTGCGTTGTGCTGAGCGGTGACGTGCCACTCCTGCGGCCCGCCACGGTCCAGCGCCTGGTGGCGCTGCGCCGGGCGGCGGCAGCGACCGTGGCCATCACGGTGGCGCATCCCCCGGATCCCCGCGGCTATGGCCGGGTGGTCCGCGACCCGGACGGCCAGGTGGCCGGGATCGTCGAGGAGAAGGATGCCGACCCGGCCACCCGGGCGGTCGGCGAGGTCAATGCGGCGCTGTACGCGTTCGATGCCGCCTGGGTCCGTGCGCGCATCGGCGAGATCGGGCCGTCCCCATCCACCGGCGAGTACTACCTGACCGGCCTGATCGCGATGGCGCGGGCCGAGGGTGGCAGCGTGGTGGCCCTCGAGCTGGAGGACGACGGGGAGCTGGCCGGGGTCAACGACCGGGTGCAGCTGGCGGCCGCCGAGGCGCAGCTGCGCCGCCGGATCGTGGAGGCGCACATGCTGGCCGGCGTCACGATGCTCGATCCCGGCTCGGTCCTGGTCGATGCGGACGTCGAGATCGCGCCGGACGTGGTGCTGGAACCCGGCGTGGTCCTGCAGGGCCGCACGCGGATCGGCACGGACACCGTGGTCGGCTCGGGCAGCCGGATCGTCGACAGCGTGGTGGGCGAACGCTGCCGGATCTGGTCCAGCGTGATCGAATCCAGCGAGGTCGGCGACGACGTGCGGGTCGGACCGTGGGCGCACCTGCGCCCCGGCGCCTCGGTCGGCGACCGAGCCGAGGTGGGCAACTTCGCGGAGATCAAGTCCAGCCGCCTGGGACCCGGCTCCAAGCAGCACCATTTCAGCTACCTGGGCGATGCCACCATCGGCGAGCACGTGAACATCGGCGCCGGCACCATCACCTGCAACTACGACGGGACGGCGAAGCACCCCACGACCATCGGCGACGGGGCGTTCATCGGCTCCGACACCATGCTGGTGGCGCCGGTGACCGTCGGCCCCGGGGCTCGCACCGGGGCCGGGTCCGTGGTCACCCACGACGTGCCGCCCGGGATGCTGGCGGTGGGCGTGCCCGCCCGGCTGCGGCACCCGCGGGTCCCGGCGCCCCGCGAGCCGGAGGACCCCGGACCGACGGCATGAACCCCATCGAGCTGGTGGTCATCGCGATCCTGATCGGGTTCAACGCGGTCTTCGTGGCCGCCGAGATCGCCCTGGTCACGATCCGCCGCAGCCGCGTGGAGCAGCTCGTGGAGGAGGGTCACGGGTCCGCGCGCCGCCTGGAGCGGCTCCTCACCCGCCCCGGGCGCTTCCTCGCGGTGACCCAGCTCGGGATCACCTTCATCGGGTTCCTCGCCTCGGCGTTCGCCGCAGTCAGCCTCAAGGTCGCCCTCCAGGATGCCCTCGCCGGTTTGGCGCCGCTCGCGCCCTATGCCGACGTGCTGTCGCTCGTGGTCATCACGGCGCTGCTGGCGCTGGTCACCATCGTCTTCGGCGAGCTGGTGCCCAAGGCGCTGGCGCTGGCGAACGCGGAGCGGTTCGCGCTGGCGATCGCCGGCCCGTTCGAGCTCCTCGAGAAGCTGCTCGGCCCGCTCGTCCGGGTCCTCGAGGCGATCACCAACGCGATCGCGCGTCCCCTGGGCGGTGAGCAGACCGACCGGTACCAGATCTCCATGGAGGAGCTCAAGATCCTGGTCGAGCGTGGGGGAGAGCAGGGCGTGCTCGAGGCCGAGGAGGAGCAGATGATCTCGGCCGTCATCGAGCTCGGCGAGGGCCGCATCCACGAGGTGATGGTGCCGCGCATCGACGTGACGGCCATCCCGGTCGACACGTCGATGTCGGAGGCGGTCGACACGATCCTGCGCGAAGGCCACTCGCGGATCCCGGTGTACGAGGAGTCCATCGACAACATCGTCGGGATCCTGTACGCCAAGGACCTGCTGCCGTACCTGAAGGACAACGCCGCCCCGCCCGAGCTCCGGCGCCTGCTCCGGACCCCGCTGTTCGTGCCGGAGTCGATGAGCGTCGACGACCTGCTGCACGAGCTCCAGCGCCGGAAGGTCCACATCGCGATCGTGCTCGACGAGTACGGCGGGACGGCGGGCATCGTCACGATCGAGGACCTGCTCGAGGAGATCGTGGGCGAGATCCAGGACGAGTACGACGTCGAGGAGCCGATGGTCGTGCGACTCTCGGATGACCAGGTCCGCTTCGACGGTCGGGCCAGCATCGACGACTTCATCGAGGCGTTGGGGGTGGACCTGGCCGACGAGGACCGCGAGGAGTACGACACGGTCGGCGGGCTGGTCTACCACCGCATCGGCGGGGTGCCCAGGGTGGACGACAGCCTCGACGTGGACGGCGTCACGCTGACGGTGGAGTCCACCGACGGCCGGCGGGTGGGCAAGGTGCTGGCGGTGCGGCACCCGCGGGACGAGAGCGCCGGGGGCCAGGAAACGGCCGAGTAGCGCGGCGAGCGCCTACGCGCTGATCGCCGACACCATCAGGTCGCGCAGCCGCTCGCGCGCATCGGCCCCGACCACGCCGGTCGCGTCGAGGGCGGCGAGCGCCTCGTCGCGGAACCGTCGCGCCTCCGCGCGCGCGTAGTCGCGGGCCCCGGACCGCTCCAGGATGGACCGCGCCTCGGCCACCTCGTCTGCGGTCGGCTCCGGCCGGCCGTGCAGCTCCAGCAGCCGCTCCCGGTCCTCCGGGCTGGCATGCTCGAGCGCGTAGAGCACGGGCAGCGTCTGCTTGCGCTTCGCCAGGTCGGACGGTTCCTTGCCCGTCACCTGCTCCTGCCCCCAGATCCCCAGCACGTCGTCGTTGACCTGGAATGCCAGGCCGAGCGCCCACCCGAACGCACGGTACGCGTCCACCACGGCCTGGTCGTCGGTCGCCAGCAGCGCGCCCGCCTCGACCGACGCGGCGATCAGGGCGGCGGTCTTGCGGCCGATCATGTCGTAGTAACCGTCCACCGACATCCCGGTCCCGCTGTCCGAGGCGCGGATGTCGAGGTACTGGCCCTCGCACAGCGCCAGGCACGTGTCGTCGTACAGCCGCATCAGGCGGAGCACCTTGCGGTCGCTGAACCCGAGGTCGGTGAGCCGGTGGAGCGCCAGGCGGGACAGCACGAACAGCGTGTCGCCGGCATTGATCGCCTGACCCACCCCGTACACCGTCCAGAGCGCCGCCCGGTGGCGCCGCTCCACGTCGCGGTCCTCGATGTCGTCGTGGACCAGGCTGAAGTTGTGGCCCAGCTCGACCGCCGCGGCGCCCGGCAGGGCCCGCCGGTGGTCGCCCGCGATGGACGCGTACGCCAGCAGCCCCAGCAGCGGACGGAGGCGCTTGCCGCTCAGGCCGGTCGGGCCGTCCAGTCCGAGGTGGTAGCGGACCATGTCGTAGAGGCCGCGCGTGGCAGGGCCGTCCACCGCGTCGACGACCTGGAGGATCTCGGCCTCGGTGTCGGCGATCATCGCCTGCAGGTCGGCGTGGGTCAGCACGCCGACGATGATACAGGCGCTACGCTTGGATCATGGCCGTGCCCCGTGTCTACAAGACCACCGCGATCGTGCTGTCGCGGTTCGACCTGGGCGAGGCGGACCGCGTCCTGAC
This sequence comes from Chloroflexota bacterium, assembly GCA_021790375.1. Taxonomy (GTDB): domain Bacteria; phylum Chloroflexota; class Limnocylindria; order Limnocylindrales; family CSP1-4; genus JAJYNJ01. Next base: position 8,972 of record JAJYEB010000024.1, read on the forward strand.
GCTGCTGACCCCCCACGACGGCAAGCTCAAGGCGATCGCCAAGGGGGTGCGGCGGCCGCAGAGCCGCCTGGGTGGCAGCCTGGAGCCGTTCGCCGAGCTGCACCTGGTCCTGGCGCACGGGCGGACGTTCGACGTCGTCACGCAGGCGACGGTGCGGCACGCCTGGCTGGCACTCCGCGACCGCCTGGAATCCACGGCGACGGCCTGGTACCTGTCGGAGCTGGTCGAACGGTCGACCGAGGAACGGGCCCCCGCGCCGCTGCTCTACGAGCTGCTCTCCCGCGCGTTCGGGCATCTCGACGCGGGCCTGCCACCGGGGCGGGTCGCGCGATGGTTCGAGTTCGGCCTGACCGACGAGCTGGGCCTCCGGCCGGAGGTCGACCGGTGCGTGGAGTGCGACCGGCGGCTGGAGGCCACCGAGGCGTTCCGCTGGGTTCCGGCGCTCGGCGGGCTGCTGTGCGCCGACCACCCCGGGCCGATCGCGGAGCGCGCCACCCTCTCCGCCGACGCGCTGCGGCTGTTGAAGGCGTACCGGCACCTGCCGCTGGAGCAGGTCGCCGACCTGCGGCTGCCCGCGGCCGTGGAGGCGGAGGCGGAGCAGGCGATGCGGCTCTTCGTGCGGCACGTGCTGGAGCGCGAGGCGCGCTCGCTGGAGTTCCTCGACGAGGTCCGGTCGCGGCGCTGAGGGGCGACGGCCCGGCGCGAGCGCATGGACGGATGGCACTCGACGGGGCCCCGTGCGGGCGGTACACCATCAGGGCGCGTGACGCGACGGCGCGTGGTCTCAACGGCTCCGGGGGTGGCACCGGACGACGGCCGGCCCCGGTGACCGCGCCGGTGCGCGCCGCCGCTGGGAGGCAGATCATGACCGTCCAGGAAACCGCCCGGCCGCCCCACGCCGGGCTCCTCGACTGGCTCGCCAGCCACGCCATCCCGTACGAGCTCCACGAGCATCCCGTCGCGTTCACCGCGCGCGAGACCGCGCGCCTCGAGCACATCGACCCGCGCACCTTCGCCAAGACGCTGGCGATCGCGGCCGACGACGGACGCAGGGCGCTCGTCGTCGTCGACGGGGCCGACATGCTCGACCTCGTGAAGGCCCGCCGTGCCCTGGAGGCACGCCACGTCCGGCTTCTCACGGAGGAGGAGCTGGGTGAACTGGCCCCGACCTGCGACCTCGGGACGATCCCGCCGGTCGCGGAGCTGTTCACGCTGCCGGTCCTCGCGGACTACGCGGTGCGGGACGATCCGCGCATCACGTTCCACGCCGGCAGCCACGGGTACTGCGTGCGCGTCGATCGCGCCGCCTGGGAGCTGGCCGCCGGCGTCAGGTACGCGGACCTCGCCGAGGAGCGCGACGCGCGGCCTCGCTGGGCGCTGTCGTAGGGTCGGGAACCGGGTCCGGCGCGCCGGCCCGGGGGCGGGGTGCGTGGCCCCTGACCGGGCCTGTTCGCGGCACCGGCAGCCTCGCCGGCGTCGCCCGTGCGAGAATGCGTGCGTTCCAGCCGTGCCCAGCGCGCGTTCGCACCCACTGAACAGGAGCCACGCCGAGCCGTGACCGACAACGCCGACTCCACCAGCCAGCCGTCCCTGCCGCCCGATCCCGGGCCCGCGGTCGCCGCGCTCGACACGATCGTCTCGCTCTCGAAGCGCCGCGGCTTCATCTTCCCGAGCTCGGAGATCTACGGCGGCATCAACGCCGTGTGGGACTACGGGCCGCTGGGGGTGGAGCTCAAGAACAACGTGAAGCGCGCGTGGTGGCGCGCGATGGTGCAGGAGCGCGACGACATCGTCGGCCTGGATGCCGGGATCCTCATGGCGCCGCAGGTCTGGGTCACCTCCGGCCACGTGGCGTCGTTCTCCGACCCCCTCGTCGAGTGCGAGACGTGCCACCGTCGCTTCCGCCTCGACGAGCTGCCCGGGGCGGAGGATCTCACGCAGACCGAGCTGCGCGACCCGGAGATCGTGGATCGCCTGGGGCTGCGGTGCCCGGTCGACCAGGGGAAGCTGAGCGCTCCACGCCGGTTCAACCTGATGTTCCGGACCCACATGGGCCCGGTCGAGGAGGATGCCAACGAGGTGTACCTGCGGCCGGAGACCGCCCAGGGCATCTACGTGAACTTCCGCAACGTGCGTGAGACGAGCCGGAAGAAGCTGCCGTTCGGCATCGCCCAGGTGGGCAAGGCGTTCCGGAACGAGATCAGCCCCGGCAACTTCGTCTTCCGGATGCGCGAGTTCGAGCAGATGGAGATGCAGTACTTCGTGAAGCCGGAGACCGCCTCTCGTCACTTCGAGGAGTGGATGCCCCGCCGGCGCGCGTGGTACGAGCAGTTCGGCGTCAACCCGGCCCGCCTCCGCTTCCGCGAGCACGCGCCCGACGAGCTGGCGCACTACGCGAAGAAGGCGGTGGACGTCGAGTACCGCTTCCCCTTCGGGTGGAAGGAGCTGGAGGGGATCCACAACCGCGGCGACTGGGACCTGGGGCGGCACCAGGAGGCGACCGGGGAGAACCTGGAGTACTTCGACCAGGCCGCCAACGAGCACTACGTGCCCTGGATCGTCGAGACGTCAGCCGGGGCCGACCGTGCGGCGTTCACGTTCCTGATCGACGCCTATCGCGAGGAGGAGGTCAGGGGCGAGACCCGCGTCGTGCTCTCGCTCCACCACGACCTCGCGCCGTACAAGGTGGCCGTGCTGCCGCTGCTCAAGAAGCGGCCGGAGATCGTCGAGCTGTGCCACCGGATCCGCGACGACCTCAAGCGCGACGTGATGGCCGTCTACGACGACACGGCCTCGATCGGCAAGCTGTACCGCCGGCAGGACGAGATCGGGACGCCGTACTGCGTGACCGTGGACGTGGATTCGCTCGAGGACCGCGCGGTGACGGTGCGGGACCGCGACTCCATGGAGCAGGTCC
>JAJYEB010000025.1 GCA_021790375.1 Chloroflexota bacterium
GGCCGCGAAGATCTCCGCCTCGCCGTCCCGGGCACCCGAGAGGTACTCGTGGATGGAGGCGGCGGCCCGGCGGCCGTTCGCGACCGCATCGATGACGGTCTTGGGTCCCGACACGACGTCGCCGCCGGCGAAGACGCCTGCGCGGCCGGTGGCCAGCGTGCGCGGGTCGGCCATGATGCCGGCCCACGAGCTGACCTCGATCCCCGCGCCGGGCGGGAGGATCGAGGGATCGGGCTCCTCGCCGATGGCCACCAGGATGGTCGCGCACGAGATCTCGACCTGGCTGCCCGGGACCGCCTCCCAGACGGCCCGGCCGCCCTCGACGCGTCCGGTCGGCTGCTGGAGCTGGCAGCGCACCGATCCGGCACGCCCGTTCCCCAGCACCTCGTCGACCACGACGCCCGTGCGGATCACGATGCCCTCGCGCTCCGCGGCCTCGATCTCCTCGTGCTGTGCCGGCATCTCGGCGCGTCCGCGCCGGTAGAGCACCGTGACCGAGTCCGCGCCGCTTCGCAGGGCCGACCGCGCGGCGTCCATCGCCGTGCTGCCGCCGCCCACCACGACCACCGGGCCGGACAGGTGCGGCTCCTCGCCGAGGTTGACCTGCTTCAGGAAGAGCGTGGCGGGGACCACGCCCGGGAGCTGATCGCCCGGGACGCCCAGCCGGCGGCTCTTCGACGCGCCGGTGGCAAGGAACACGGCCCGGTAGCCCTGCGCCTCGAGGTCGCTGAGGCTGAAGTCGCGGCCCATGGCGCTGTCGAGGCGAAGCTCCACGCCCAGGCCCACGATGCGGTCGATCTCCTCGCGGAGGACCTCGCGCGGCAGCCGGTACGCCGGGATGCCGATGGCCATCATGCCGCCCGACACCGGCATCGCCTCGAAGACGGTGACGCCGTATCCGAGCCGGACCAGGTAGTACGCGGCCGACATGCCGGCCGGGCCGCCGCCCACGATCGCGACGCGCTCGGGCCGGCGCTTCTTCGGCGGCTCCACCGCGGGCAGCCTGCCGTGCTCGGCGGCGAAGCGCTTGAGGTTGCGGATCGAGATGGGCTCGTCCAGGGTCCCGCGGCGGCACGCCGTCTCGCAGGGGGCGGTGCAGATCCAGCCGCACACCGAGGGGAAGGGGTTCACCTCGGCGGCCACGGCGTACGCGTCGTCGTAGCGGCCCTGCGCGATCAGGCCCACGTACCTCCCGGCGTCGGTGCCGGCCGGGCACGCCGCCTGGCAGGGCGCCTTCGGGTCCCGGTCGCCGTCGACCATGGAGCGCCACGTCTGCCACGGCTGGGGCCGCTCGCTGGTGCGCCAGGTGAACAGCGGCGCGGACGGGGACGGATGGTCGGGCTTGAGCGCCTCCGTCGTCGCCTCGGACAGGGGGATCCAGGCGGGCGGCTCCGTGGCTGGCACGGGCCGGGTGATGGGGCCCTGCCGGGGGGCCAGCGGCGTATCGCCGGCGACGGTGTCGAGGTGCACCACGAGGACCGGGCACTCTCGCACGCAGATCCCGCAGCCGATGCACTCACCGACCTGCGTGGGGTACTCCATCATCCAGCGGAACGGCGAACCGGCGCCGCCACCCGCCTCCACGCCGGCGTGGTTCGGTCGCGACATGTCCAGCGCCTGCACGGGGCACACGTCCATGCAGACGCCGCAGTTGAAGCAGCCCTTGTCTTCGATCGTGATGCGGTAGCCCATGCCCACCTCCGGTGCAGGTCGTGCAGGGGAGGATGGCGCGGGGCCACCGGCCGGCACACACGCGACGGGATGGGCGGGAATGCTCTCGACAGGGGAGGCGGTGGTGCCGGATGGCCCGGGCCGTTTGCACCCAGGGTCCCGGCATGACGGGGGTCAGTCGGCCCGGGGGCGCGCTCAGTTGCCGGGGATGAGCCCTTCGCGGACGGCTCGGGCGGCCAGCTCGGTGCGGCTCTGGGCGTGCAGCTTCTCGAGGATGTTCTTGAGGTGGAACTTCGCGGTGTTCTCGCTGATGCCCAGCCGCGAGGCGATCTCCTTGTTGCGCAGCCCCTGCGTGACCAGGCCGAGCACCTCGAGCTCGCGCTCGGTGAGCCGGTCGGGGTCGGCCGGGAGATGGGGGCGATCGGGACGCAGGAACTCGTCGATGATCCGTGCCGCGGTGGCGGGCGTGATGGCGGCCTCGCCCCTGCCCACCGCCTCCAGCATCGAGCGGAGCTGCGTGCTCTCCAGGTTCTTGAGCAGGTATCCCTGGGCACCGGCCTTGATCGCGGTGAAGAGGTCGTCCTCGTCCTCGCTGACCGTCAGCATCACGATGGCGATCTCCGGGTGCTCGGCCTTGATCCGCTGCGTGGCGGCGAGCCCGGAGAGCCCCGGCATGCGGACGTCCATCAGGACCAGGTCCGGCTTCAGGCGATCGGCCAGCGCGACGGCGTCCTCGCCGTTCGACGCCTGGCCCACCACGTCGTGCCCCCAGGCGGAGATCAGCGACCCCACCCCGTCGCGAAACAGCGTGTGATCGTCCGCCAGCAGGACCCGCATCAGGCCACCCTCCTCCCAGTCGTTGCCGCCAGCGGAACACGCAGCGCGACCCGCGTGCCCTGCCCGGGCGCGGGCTCGAACGCCAGCTCGCCGCCGATCGTCGCCGCGCGTTCCCGCATCGTCTGCATCCCATAGTGCGGCCAATCACCGGCCGGCGCTTCCGTCGTGCCCATGCCGCGTCCGTCGTCCTCCACGTGCACCACCAGCGAGCCTGCGTCGACCCCCACCGACACCACCACGCGCTGGGCCGCGGCGTGCTTGCGCACGTTCGTGAGGGCCTCCTGCACGATCCGGAAGACCTGCGCCTGGACGTCCGGGGCCAGCACGAGCCGACGCGCCGCGTCCGACGCGTCCACGCGCACGACCAGCTTCGACGCCTCCGCGAACCGAACGGCGTACTCCTCGAGCGCCCCGACCAACCCCCGGTCGGGCGGAATCGGGCTGGTCAGGCCGAGGATGGCCTCGCGGACGTCGACGTACACGGAGCGGGCGGCGATGGCGAGCTCCGACAGCTGGGAGCGTGCCGCCTCCGGACGGCCGGACGCCAGGAGCTCCTCCACGGCCTGCGACTTGGTGTTGACGTACCCGAGCACCTGCGCCAGGCCATCGTGCATCTCGCGCGCGATCCGCTCGCGCTCTCCGCGCACGGCGAGCTCGCGCAGCTCGCGCTGCAGCCGATCGTTCTCGAGGGCGATCGCGGCCTGGCTGGCCAGCGACGAGAGCGTCTCCACGTCGTCGACACCGTACGCGATCGGCGCGCGGGATCCGACCGCAAGCGTGCCGATGGTGCGGTCGGCGAGGCGCAGCGGCGCGGCCATGTTCGCGGCCAGGTAGGCAGGACGGATGAAGCGCCGGAAATCCTCGCCGGGCTGCCCGGCGCGGGTGTCGACCGCATCGTCCGGGCCGCTGGACGCCGCGAGGCGCAGCTCGCCTGAGGGTCCGGCGAGCGCGAGGACCGCGACGTCGGCGCCGAGGAGCTGGCGGGCGTTGTCCACGACCGCCCGCAGGACGGCGTCGATGTCCACCAGCGCGGTCATGGCGACGCTCACGCGGTGCAGCGCAGCGGCCGCGGCATGCCGCGCCTCGAGCTCCCGGTTGCGTTGGCGGAGAGTGTCGGTGAGCCGGTCGATCACCCCGAATGCGTAGCGGCCGTAGACGATCGCCAGCACGCACACGACGGTCATCACCAGGATGGTGTCGCGGGGGAAGGGCAGGTGCTGGTCGAAGAAGCTGTCGGCGGCAAGCTCGATCGCGCCGACCACGAGGATCGGCACGAGCACCCCCAGCCACCGCCGCTGCACCCGCATGAGCCGACAGGGTACGCCGTTCGCGGGCAGGAGTGGGCGATTGGCACTATCCCGCGGGGGGTCGTCTGTCCCGCGGCACTACCCGAACGGGCGGCGTCGCATGCAGGGTCCGCGGGCGGAGCGTCGCCTGCAGGGTCGACGGGCGGAGCGTCGCCTGCAGGGTCGGCGGGCGGAGTGGCCCCCGCGGAGCGGACGTCCGACGGACGGGCTGCGTCGATGTGACCGAAGGCTCTGGCCGGGGCCGGCCTGCCGACCCACGATCCGGTCGTCCCGAGTCGGTCACGCCGCACAGATGGAGCCCACCACTGTCATGACAACCGGATCGATAACGCACGCATCGGCGACCAGCATCCCGGCCCCGCGTCCAGGGCTGGCTGGCACGGTCGCCATCGTCTTCCTGCTGCTGCTCGGGATCGGAGCGCTGGCCGGCGGATTCGCGCTGGCATCGAGGCCCGACGGCAGTGTCATGCACTTCGACGTGGCGCTGCTCGCGGGCAGCCCGTTCAGCGACTACTTCATTCCGGGCCTGATCCTGGGGGGCCTGTTCGGCGTCGGCTCGTTCGCGGTCGCGACGATGGGCCTGCTGCGCCGGCGGATCGCGCCGTTTCTCGCCTTCGCGATCGGCTGCGCCCAGATGATCTGGATCGTGGCGGAGCTGGCGATCATCCGGGAGCTCAGCTTCCTGCATCCCACCTTCTTCGTCGTCGGGCTGGTGATCGCGGTGGCGTCCCTGCGGTGGGGCTGGGCGACGTTCCGGGGCTTCCTGGCCGCCCATTGAGGCGGCGTGTCCGCCGGTCCGGTGATCCGGCGAGCCGGCCGGGCTCGGGACCGCGGGGTGCGAGCGGCCGAGGTGGCGAGTGCGCCGGACCCGGGCCCTGCAGTTTGTGCGCGGGTGGAACGCTAAGTCGGGTTGCGGCCGGCCGAGGGGCGCCAGCGGCTCATCCGGTCCGCACGGCCGGTCCCGGCCCCGCGCGGCCACGCTCGATCCGGGTCGAGAAAGGCAGGCGAGAAGCCGGCGGCGCTCGCGTGTGTCGTCCGGACTCGCCTTTGCATTCCCCGGGTGCATGATCTGCAGGAAAGTGGCCAGGGCCGGATTGCCCGCGCTGGACCGGCCGCAGCGCCCTCGGGTCCCGCGCAGCGCCCCCGGATCCAGCACGGCACGCCGTCGCCGCCCCCGTCTCACCCGGCGGCTGCCAGCGCCTCCAGGGCTTCGGGCAGGTCGGCTCGGCCGAAGCCGAGGCGGAACCGATCGGGCGCACATCCGAAGGCCGGCCCGGGAGCGACCACCACGCCGGCGCGGTCGCGCCAGTGTGCGAGCACGGCATCCGGGTCGCCGCCGTGCCGCTCGAGCAGGGGTGCCGCGATGCGGGCTACCGAGACGGTGGTGGCCGCGGGGCGCTCCCATGCGAACAGGCCCGGATACGCCGCGACGAACGCTTCCAGTCGTGCCTGGTTCGCGATGCACAGGCGCCGCGTGCGCTCGCGCAGCTCCGCATCGGCGCGCAGGGCGATCGTGGCCAGCACCTCGGACGGTCCTGCCGCGCACAGCGTCGTGTAGTCCTTGATCGCCATCGCGTGCGCGCGCAACGCGCGATCGCCGGTGACGAGCCAGCCGATCCGGAGCCCGGCCAGCCCGTATACCTTGGACGTGACCCCGACCGCGACCGCACGCCCGGACAGCCCGGTCACGGACGGCGCCGTCTCGCCGGACCATTCGAGCCCGCGATAGACCTCGTCCCCGACCACGCGGATCCCCAGCGCCTCGCAGCGCGCGACCACCTCGCGCAGCTGCTCGCCCGAGGCCGCCACCCCGGTCGGGTTGTGCGGCACGTTCAGCACGAGGAGCGCGACACCCGGCCGCAGCGCCTCCATCAGCCGCTCGAACGGGAAGCGCCAGCCGTCGCCACGCTCCTCGACCGGGACCAGCTCGAGCGTGGCGCCCATCGCCCTCGGTACCTCGTGGAGGGACTGGTACGCGGGCGTCAGCGCGACCGCACGGTCGCCCGGCGCCAGCGTGGCCGCGAACACGAGCAGGAGCGCCTCGGCCGCGCCCACCGCCACGAGCACGTCGTCCGGGCCGCGGCCGGGGTAGAGGGACGCGATGGCGGCGCGCAGGTCCGGATCGCCGGCCGCCGTTCGATAGCCCAGCCGCAGCCGCTCCCAGCGTTCCCGCTGGTCCGCGTCGGCGAGGTCCAGCAGCTCCCGGGTCGAGAGGGTCTCGGGATCGGACGAGCCCAGCTGGTGCGGGAGGTCGAACTCGAAGCGATCGAAGAACCGCTCGAGGGCGAACTCCGGCATGGTCCTGAGCCGCCCGGTGCCCCCGGTGCCCGCGGTGCCCCTGGTGTCGCCGTCATGCATCAGCGTGGCTCCCGTGCCCTGTCGATCTCGTCGCGACCTGGCATCCCCTCGCGCGCTCCGTGACGGGTGGTGGCCAGCCCACCCGAAGTCCTGCCCCGCCGGACCGCCTCGACGAACGGCCGCCCTTCCGCCAGCGCCGCCGCGAACGCGCCGTTGAACGCGTCCCCGGCGCCAACGGTGTCCACCGGTTCGACATCCAGGGCCCGGAAGATCTGCTCGACGTCGGGACCGAGGGCCACGACCCCCCTGGCGCCAAGCGTCACTGCGATGCGCAGCTCGCGATCCGCGGCCGCGAGTGCATGCGCAGCGCGCACGGGGTCTCCCGCGAATCCCGGCACCAGCAGGTCGAGCTCGGTCTCGTTGGGGGTGATGTGCGACGCGAGCCGCAGCAGCGCTGCGGGGACGTCGCGGGCGGGAGCGGGGTTCAGCACGAACGGCGCACCCACCGTCCTCGCGACGAACGCGGCCGCGAGCACTGCGTCGACCGGGACCTCCAGGCTCGCCAGCAGCACGGAATCGGCGCCGAGCACGCGTGAGAGCGCCGACTGGACCTCACCCGGGGTCAGCGTGGCGTTTGCGCCGGGCGCCACGGCGATCTGGTTCTCTCCCCGGGCATCGACCACGATCAGGGCGACGCCCGTGGCCGTCCCGCTCCGCACCCGCACCGCCGAGCAGTCCACGCCCTCGGCGGCCAGTGCCGCGAGCGCCTCCCGCCCGAACATGTCGTCGCCGACGGCTCCGACCATGGCGACCGAGCCCTGGCCAGGCCCGCCCCGGAGCGCACGGGCGGCCGCGACCGCCTGGTTGCCGCCCTTGCCACCCTGGTGGACCGAGAACTCGCCGCCGACCACCGTGTCCCCCGGCCCGGGCAGCGGCGCACCGCTCACCACCATGTCGACGTTGATCGCGCCGAGGACCACCACCCGCGCAGGGGTCGCCGCAGCCGAGACGTCCGCCTGGTCCGCCGGCTGCCTCCCCGCCACATGCGACCCGTGCACCGGCGCGTCCCTTGCCGGCGGCTCCGGGCGCCGGTCGACGGTCATCCGGTGATGAACTCCCCGCCGTCGATGCCCAGCACGTTGCCGGTCATCCACTCGGTGCCGTCTCGCGAGAGGGTCACGATGGCGCGCGCCACATCATCGGTGGTGGTGATCCGGCCGCCGGGGTTCCGTCGCCGTGCCACGTCGACCAGCTCGTCGCGCTCGGGGATCTGCATCAGCGCGTGCGTGACCGTCACCCCGGCGCGGATCGCGTTGCAGGTCGCCCCGATGCCGCGCCGCGCGAGTTCCATCGCCAGCTGCCGGCAGTGCGACTCCAGCGCCGACTTGGCCGCGCTGACCGCGCCGTAGCTTCCGACCACGCGGGTGGAGCCCTCGCTGGTCATCGCGTAGATCCGCGAGCCCGCCTCGATGAACCCGCCGTGCACCAGGTCCTGGGTCCAGTAGACCAGGCTGTGCGCCATGACGTCGAGCGTCATCTCCATGTTCTTCCGGCTGATCGCGTCGGCCGCGTCCGCGGCGAGAAACGGCTTCAGCGTCCCGAAGGCCAGCGAGTGCAGCAGGACGCGCACGTAGGAGTGCCGGCCCGCGGCCTCGGAGCGGTCGAACCGCTCGCGGAGCGCGGCCAGCACGCGGCCGCGCTGCTCGTCGTCGGCGGCGTTCACGTTGAAGAAGTGCGCCTCGCGGCCCAGCGCCTCGATCCGCGCACGCACCTCCTCCACGTGGGCCATGCCGGACCGGCGATCGAGGTGCACGCCGGCGATGTGGTACCCGTCGGCTGCGAGCGCCAGCGCGGTCGCCTCCCCGAACCCGCTGCTCGCGCCCAGGATCAGCGCCCACCGCTCGCGCTCGTCCGCCACCTGTGCCTCCTCCCGCGATCGTCAATCGCGGCCGAGTCTAGCAGTGCGACCGTGGAGCGACCGGACTCGCGCCTGGCCGGGGTCGGAGCACCGCCTCGGCCCGCCTCCGCGCGATGTCGTGCCGCGCCATGGCCGGGTGTCAGGTCGCGCCGTCGGCCCGCCTCCGCGCGATGTCGTGCCGCGCCATGGCCGGGTGTCAGGTCGCGCCGTCGGCCCGCATCCGCGCGATGTCGTCCGGCCCGAACCCGAGCTCCGCCAGCACCACGTCCGTGTGCTGCCCCAGCAGGGGCGGCGCGCTCCGCACGCTGCCGGGCGTGGCTGCCAGCTTGAACGGGAGACCGGTGGTGCGCAGCGTGCCGATGGTGGGGTGCGCGACCGACTCGACCATGTGGCGGGCCTGCACCTGGGGATCCGAGAACAGCGCCGCGAGGTCGTTGATCGGCCCGCTCGGGACCTCGGCGGCGAGGAGCAGCTCGATCCACTCGGACGACGGACGCGTGGCAAAGCGGGTGCCGAGGATCGCGCGCAGGTCGGCGCGGTGCTCCACTCGCGAGCCGTTGGTGGCGAAGCGGGGATCCTCCACCAGGTCGGGCAGGCCGACCGCCTCGCAGAAGCGCGGCCACTGCCGGTCGCTGCCGACCGCGACCGCGATGGACCCGTCCGCGGTTCGGAACGTCTCGTAGGGCGTGATGTTGGGGTGCTCGTTGCCGAGGCGGCCCGGGACTGTTCCGCCGACCAGGTAGTTGCTCGCCTGGTTGGCCAGCCAGGCGATGGTCGACTCGAACAGGCTGATGTCGATGCGCTGGCCACGCCCCCGGGCTCCTGGCACCACCACCTGCGCCGGGTCGGCCGGAACACCCGCGCTATCTCGACCGAGGAGGGCCGCCAGCACGGAGACCGCCCCCAGCATCCCGGTCGCCAGGTCGACCACCGCCACACCCACCTTCGTCGGCGTGCCGCCCGCCTCGTCTGGCGCACCCGTGATCGACATGAGCCCGGCCATGGCCTGGACGATGAAGTCGTAGCCCGGCCGGTCCGCGTACGGCCCGTCCGGCCCGAACCCGCTGATCGCGAGGTGCACCAGCGCCGGGTTGAGCCGCTCGATCTCGTCGTCCGGGAAGCCCAGTCGCGCCAGGCCGCCGACGCGGTAGTTCTCGACCAGCACATCGCTGCGCGCCAGGAGCCGGCGAAGCGCCTCGCGACCGTCGTCGGTCCTGAGGTCGAGCCGGATCCCGCGCTTGTTCCGGTTGACGGCCAGGTAGTACGCGGCCTCACCGGGGTACCCGGGCCGGGCGCGCGGGTCGCCGGGCGGATAGGCGGCGCCGGGCTCGGGTGCGCCGGCCCACGGGGGCCCCCAGCGCCGGGTGCCGTCGCCCTCGGGGGGCTCGACCTTGACCACGTCGGCCCCCAGGTCGGCGAGCAGCATGGTGCAGTAGGGACCGGCAAGGACGGTGGAGAGGTCGCAGACGCGGATCCCGGCCAGCGGACCGGACGGAGGGGGCAGGGGACTCGACGGGGCCCGGCCGGCAGCCTCGGGCTGGGGGTCCGTAGGGGCCCGGCCGGCAGGCTCGGGCACGCGGTTCGAATTGGCCCGGCCGGCAGGCTCGGGCACGCGGTTCGAATTGGCCCGGCCGGCAGGCTCGGGCTCGCGGTTCGAATTGGCCCGGCCGGCAGGCTCGGGCACGCGGTTCGAATTGGCCCGGCCGGCAGGCTCGGGCGGCGTGCCGATTGCGTGGCTCTGGCCAGGGTCTCTCACGGGCACTCCCAGCTCCGGGCGGGCGTTCGGGAAGGCAGACGGACCGCTCGAGCCGCATCGTACCGGTCGGGGCACGATTGGGCCGCGGCGTCACCCACGCGGCCGGGGATACGGCTTCCGTGTGGTCGACCCCACGCGAACGGTCGGGGAGGGCGGAGGGCCCGGCATCCCGGTCGGCCGCGAGCGCAGCGAGAACGGGTTCCCGAGCCGGACTCGCGTAGCGAATATCCCCTGCAGCGTTCTCGGAGCGGGTGGCTCAACCCCAGTGCCAGGGCACCTGGGCGGACGCTGGCGTGGCGCGCTCGGCCCAGCCTCCACCGCGCTCGACCCGGGCACGCCATGCTCGATGGCGAGGCGGGCATGCACCGGACCCGGCCCGTGCAGCGGCCGAGGCGAGGGCGAGCGACCGGCGACCAAGCCGAGACGGGCGCCCAGTCGATGTCCGGGCACTTCCGTGATTGCTGCGGGGGATATCGCCGCTCATGTGGCTCCGCCGCTCATGTGGCTCCGCCGCTCATGTGGCTCCGCCGCTCATGTGGCTCCCCGCGGGGAGGATTGCCTCCCGCCGGGAGGCGGGACCGCGGGGGCTCTTGCCGCCCACGTGGAAGGGCCGGGGGCCGTGCCTCCGGAGGGACCGGCGAAGCAGGGGGGTGTCAGATGCAGGGCGATGTGAGCAGCCCAGGGCGATGAGAGAAGCCGGGCTGCGTGACAAGCAAGGCGGGGTTGCGAAGCAGGGCGGCGGGCGAAGCAGGGCGGCGTACGCGCGAAGCCGGGCGGCCCGGTGGCTATCGCGTCCGCATGCGCGCGCGGGACCCATCGGGCGTTCGCGGATACCATGCGCGCCATGACCGCACGCCTGACCCTGATGACCGTCCACGCGCATCCCGACGACGAGACCATCACCACCGGCGGCGTCATGGCACGGTACGCCGCGGCGGGCGATCGCGTCGTCTTCGTGACCTGTACGTACGGCGAGAACGGCGAGATCGTCGTCCCCGAGCTCGACACCCCGGAGAACCACGCGCGGCTGGGAGAGATCCGCCAGGTGGAGCTGGCGCGTGCCATTGCCCGCCTGGGGCCCCTCGAGCACCACTGGCTGGGCTACCGCGACTCGGGGATGATGGGCACGCCGGAGAACGACGACCCCCGCGCCTTCTGGCAGGCCGACCTCGACGAGGCCATCGGCCGGCTGGTTCGCCTGGTCCGGCTGGACCGGCCGCACGTGATCGTGGGGTACAACGACTTCGGCGGCTACGGGCACCCCGACCATATTCGCGCGGCGCAGCTCGCCAAGGGGGCCTTCGCGCGGGCCGGGGACCCGGCCTGGTACCCGGAGCAGCTCCAGGGTCCCGATGCCCTCGAACCGTGGCAACCGCTGAAGCTGTACGAGTCGGTGCTCGATTTCGAGCGGCGCGAAGAGATGAACAGGATCCTGGAGGAGCGAGGCATCCAGCCCTGGTGGACGGGCAGCCCCGACGAGACCGACGAGCAGCGGCGCGAGCGGGAGGCCTGGATGAGCCGCATGGCCGCCGCCATCGGCCCCAAGACGACCCGGGTGGACGTGACGGACTTCCTGGCGGCCAAGCAGGCGGCCCTGCGCGAGCACGTGACCCAGATCTCGAGCGACAACCCGTTCCTCGCGCTCGGACCGGAGGACTGGGCGCGGGTGGCACCGGCCGAGGAGTTCACCCTCCGCGAGTCGCGCGTCGCGCCGGTACGCATCCCCGAAGACGACCTGTTCGCGGGGCTGCGCGACCAGTAGCGGGAGGTCACGGGCCGGGCGGCTATGCCCGGGCGGGCGGCAATGCCCGGCCCCCGGCGCCGGCGGCAGGATCGGCGCTCGCGTGCGTCAGGCCGCGTGCTGCAGCAGGTAGACCACCACCACGAACAACGCACAGGCGGCCAGGAACCCGACGCTGATCCCCGCCACCAGCAGCCACAGCCCGCGCCGCGACTCGAGACGCACAGGCGTCTCCTCGCCGAACACGAAACCCGA